>DAHUXO010000021.1 GCA_027307095.1 Betaproteobacteria bacterium
GAAGCGGAAGGCGCGCTGGCGCAGGCGCTGTCGCCACGAGGTGCCGGCGACGTCGTGGCGCCGCGGCGCGGCGCCGCCTGCGGCTTGCGCGTTCACGGCAGCGCGACGGCGCGCACCAGGCTTTGCGCCAGGAACGCCCCAGCGCGCGCGCCGCCGGCGAGGCGGTGGCCGGCGACCGCGGCGAACACCGCCTGCACATCCTCGGGCACGACCATCGGCCTTCCGCCGATCAGCGCGGAGGCACGCGCGGCGGCGATCAGCATCAGCCCGGCGCGCGGACTCAATCCGCGTCGCGCCGTCGTGCCATCGTCCGCGCCAGCCGACGCACCGGCTCCCGTGTTCGCGAGATGGCCGCGCGAAGCGGCGAGCAGGGCCTGGACGTAGTCGAGCAGTGCCGGCGCGACGTGGATCGCGGTGGCTTCGCGCTGCCACTGGACGAGCGTCGGCGCATCGGCCTCGGCGGCGAGGTCGGCGAGCCGCGCACGCCGGTCTCCGCCGGCGAGAAGCTCGCGCTCGGCGCCGGCGTCGGGGTAGCCGAGCTCGATCGCAAGCATGAACCGGTCGAGCTGGGACTCGGGCAGCGGAAAGGCCCCGATCTGCTCGACCGGGTTCTGCGTCGCGATGACGAAGAATGGGTCGGGCAGCTTGCGCGTCTCGCCGTCCTGGGAAACCTGATGCTCCTCCATCGCCTCGAGCAGCGCGCTCTGGGTTTTTGGGGGTGCGCGGTTGATCTCGTCGGCGAGCACGACCGAGTGGAAGATCGGCCCGGCGTGGAAGCGAAAGCTCTGCGTCGCCGCGTCGTATATCGAGACCCCGAGCACATCGGCCGGAAGCAGGTCGCTGGTGAACTGGATCCGCGCATAGTTGAGGCCCAGCACGGTGGCGAGCGCCTGCGCCAGCGTGGACTTGCCGACACCGGGAATGTCCTCGATCAGCAGGTGGCCCCGCGCGAGCAGGCAGGCGAGCGCGAGCTTGAGCGGCGCATCCTTGCCGACGACGATCTCGCCGAGTTGCCGCAGGACGGAGGCGAGGCGATGCGCCGTGGGGACGTCGTGGGATGCGGAGCGAACGGTCATCTGGGATGGGACCTTGGCGATCGGAATGCGCAATTCTGCACTGTAGCGCGCCCGACGCTCCCTCGTCACGTCGCGGCGCCGGCGTTACACTTCTCCATTTCCCAATCCAATCGTGACGACCACCGCCTACATCACACACCCGGCGTGCCTGCGGCACGAGATGGGTTCCGGCCATCCCGAATGTCCGGAACGCCTGGCGGCGATCGGCGACCAGATGATCGCGTCGGGGCTCGACATCCACGTCGCCCACCACGAGGCCCCTGCCGCCACCGACGACCAACTCGCACGCGTGCACAGCCGCGAATACATCGCGGCCATCCTGCGCGCCGTGCCGGAGCGCGGGCTCAATTACCTCGACCCGGACACGGCGCTCAATCCGCACACGGTGGACGCGGCGCGTCGTGCGGCCGGCGCCGTGGTCAGGGCCGTCGACATGGTCTGCACCGGCGAGGTCCAGAACGCGTTCTGCGCGGTGCGGCCGCCGGGGCATCACGCCGAGAGCGCGCGAGCGATGGGATTCTGCGTGTTCAACAGCGTTGCCGTCGGCGCCGCGCACGCCCTGGCCGCGCATGGGCTGTCGCGCGTCGCGATCGTCGATTTCGACGTGCACCACGGCAACGGAACCGAGGAAATCTATTCCGACGACCCGCGCGTGCTGATGGTGTCGACGTTCCAGTACCCGCTCTACCCGTATTGCGGCATCGACAATCCCGCGCCGAACATGGTGAACGTTCCCCTACCCGCGGGCAGCGGAGGCGAAGCGCTGCGCGAGGCGGTGCTCGACCGCTGGCTGCCGGCGCTCGACGTCCATCGGCCCGAGCTGATCCAGATCTCGGCCGGCTTCGACGCACATCGCGAGGACCCGCTCGCGGGCCTCGCCTTCACCGAGCGAGATTACGCGTGGGTGACGCGCGAGCTGACGCAGGTGGCTGCGCGCCATGCGCAGGGCCGCATCGTGTCCTCGCTCGAAGGCGGCTACGCGCTGTCGGCACTGGGCCGCAGCGTCGTGGCGCACATGCGCGAGCTCGTCACCGCCTAGCGTCCTCCCACCGTCGCGGACATGGCGTGAACGGGGCCCCGACGATCGATCGACTGGGCGTCGACGAGCCCGGGCGGATGCGCGGCCCCGACCCGGCGATCGCCGTCCGCGGCCTGTCGAAGCGCTACGGGAAGGTCGACGCGCTGCGGGACGTGAGCTTCGACGTGCGCACTGGCACGACGACGGCGCTCCTGGGCGGCAACGGCGCGGGGAAGACGACGACGCTGTCGATGCTGCTCGGCGTGCTGCTTCCTGACGCCGGAACCGTCGAAGTCCTCGGCTGCGACATGCTGCGCGACCGCTATCGCGTGCTGCCGCGGATGAATTTCACCTCGCCCTACGTCGACCTGCCCAAGCGTCTCACCGTGCGCGAGAACCTGCGCGTCTTCGCCGATCTCTACGGCGT
>DAHUXO010000098.1 GCA_027307095.1 Betaproteobacteria bacterium
TTCGACAATCCCAAGGTGCGCGAGGCGATCGCCTATGCGATCAACAAGCAGGCGCTGGCCAAAGTCGCGTTCAACGGCTACGCCGCCCCTGCCGACGGCGTCGTGCCCGGTGCCGTCGAGTACGCCGTCAAGCTCGGCCCATGGCCCTACGATGTCGCGAAGGCGAAGAAGCTCCTCGCCGAGGCGGGCTATCCGAACGGCTTCGAGACCGAACTGTGGTCGGCCTACAACTACAGCACTCCGCAGAAGGTCTGCGAGTTCCTGCAGCAGCAGTTGCAGCAGGTCGGCATCAGAACGAAGATCACGCTGCTCGAAGCCGGCCAGCGCGTCGAGAAGGTCGAGAGCTGGCAGGACCCGAAGACCGCGCCGGTGCGCCTCTACTACGTGGGCTGGTCGACGTCGACGGGCGAAGCCGACTGGGCGCTGCGCCCGCTGCTGTACGGAGACTCGTGGCCGCCGAAGAGCTTCAACACCGCGTATTACCGGAACGACCGGGTCGACGCCGACATCAAGGGCGCACTCGCGACGACCGACAAGGCGCAGAAGGCGAAGCTCTACCGCGACGCGCAGGAGCGGATCTGGAAGGATGCGCCTTGGGCGCCGCTGGTCACCGAGCAGCTGCTCTCGGCGCACAGCAAGAACCTCTCCGGCGTGTACGTGATGCCCGATGCGTCGTTCAACTTCACCGACATCGACCTCAAGCCATGACGCCCTGACCGAGCGATGGCCCGGTTCATCGTCAAGCGCCTGCTGGGCCTGCTGCCGACGCTCCTGCTCGTCGCCCTGCTCGTCTTCCTGTTCGTCCACCTGCTCCCCGGCGATCCGGCGCGACTCGCCGCGGGACCCGACGCGACGCCGGAAACCGTCGCGCTGGTCCGCCAGGATCTCGGCCTCGACAAGCCGCTGCCCGAGCAGTTCCTGCGCTTCATCGCCGGCGTGCTGCGCTGGGATTTCGGCACGTCGCTGCGGACCAAGCGCCCGGTGGCGACCGAGATCGCCGAGCGCTTCATGCCGACCTTCTGGCTCACGCTCTGGAGCATGTTGTGGTCGGTCGCCGTCGGCATGGCGCTCGGCGTGGTATCGGCCGTATGGCGCAATCGCTGGCCCGACCGCGTCGGGATGACGCTGGCGGTCTCCGGAATTTCGTTCCCGGCATTCGCACTGGGCATGGTGCTGATGCAGGTGTTCGCGGTCCAGCTCGACTGGCTGCCTGCGATAGGCAACGACACCTGGCGCAGCTACATCCTGCCGTCGCTGACGCTGGGTTCGGCGGTCGCGGCGATCATGGCGCGTTTCACCCGCTCGGCGTTCGTCGACATCCTCGGCGAGGATTTCATCCGCACCGCGCGCGCCAAGGGTCTCGGCGAGCGCAGCGTCGTCGCCAGGCACGCGCTGCGCAACGCGCTGATCCCGGTGGTGACGATGATGGGATTGCAGTTCGGGTTCCTGCTCGGCGGGTCGATCGTCGTCGAGAAGGTGTTCAACTGGCCGGGTCTTGGCCGGCTGCTGGTCGACGCGGTCGACATGCGCGACTACCCGGTGATCCAGGCGCTGGTGCTTCTCTTCTCGCTGGAGTTCATCCTGATCAACCTGGTCGTCGACGTGTTCTACGGCCTGATCAACCCGACGATCCGGTACCGCTGATGCGAGCGACCGTTGCGCCCCTGCCTTCGAACGAGCGCGTGCGCACGCCATGGTCGGAGTTCTGGCGCAAGTTCAGGCGCCAGAAGGTGGCGCTGGTCGCCGGCGCTTTCGTCCTCCTGCTGGTCGTCGTCGCGATCGCCGCGCCGTGGATCGTTCCCTACGACGCCGAGACCTATTTCGATTACGACGCGCTCAACGCAGCCCCGTCGCTTGCGCACCTGTTCGGCGTCGATTCGCTGGGGCGAGACATCTTCAGCCGCATCGTGATGGGCGCGCGCATATCGCTCGCAGCCGGCTTCCTGTCGGTGGCCGTGGGTTCGGTCGTCGGAACGGCGCTCGGGCTCGTCGCCGGGTACCACGAAGGCTGGTGGGATCGCATCATCATGCGTATCTGCGACGTGCTGTTCGCCTTCCCCGGCATCCTGCTCGCGATCGGCATCGTCGCGATCCTGGGTGGCGGCATGGCCAACGTGATCGTCGCCGTCGCGATCTTCAGCATCCCGACCTTCGCCCGGCTGGTACGGGGCAACACGCTGGCGCTGAAGCACCTGACCTATGTCGAGGCCGCGCGCAGCCTCGGCGCATCCGACCGCACGATCATCCTGCGCCACATCTTTCCCGGCACGATCTCCGCGGTAGTCGTCTACTTCTCGCTGCGCATCGGCACCTCGATCATCACCGCGGCGAGCCTGTCCTTCCTGGGCATGGGCGCACAGCCGCCTACCCCGGAATGGGGCGCGATGCTGGATGCCGCCCGCTCGGACATGCTGGTGGCGCCGCACGAAGCGATCTTTCCCGCGCTCGCGATCTTCCTGACCGTCCTCGCCTTCAACCTGCTGGGCGACGGGCTGCGCGACGCGCTCGACCCCAAGATAGAGCAGCGCTGAATCAGCGCTCGGTGCGCGCGACGCCGAGCTGCTCGTATATCGGGCGCAGCACCGCGCGCACTTCGGGGAGCCGGCGCCAGAACCAGATCGTCGCGAGCACCGCCAGCGTTCCGTTCAGCGCGAACGCGAAACGCGTTCCGAAAGCCCCGGCGATCGCACCCGCCGCGAGGTTGCCCAGGGGCGCGACCCCGAGGAACGCGAGGGTGTAGAACGACGCGACTCGACCGCGCAGGCGGTCCTCGACGATGGTCTGCAGGATCGTATTCGCCGACGCGGCGGCGAGGATCGTCCCGCCACCGATGAACACCATCAGCACCAGCGCGATCGCATAGACCTTCATGTAGGCGAACGCCGCGAGTGCCACCCCGGCGGTTCCCGCCGCGACCACGATGACCCGACCCAGGCCACGCACCGACGAGCGCCCCGCGAGGTAACCGGTCGAAAGCAGCGCACCGAATCCCGCCGCCGACAGCAGGTAGCCCAGTGTGTGGGGACCGCCGCCGAAGATGTCCTTCGCGTACACGGGCATCAGCGACGAGTACGGCGAGATCGTCCACGCCAGCGCGGCGACCAGCGCCAGCAGCGCACGGACCGGGGAGAGCGTGAATGCGTAGCGCGCGCCCTCGACCCAGCTCGCCCACCAGCCGGTGGTGGGCGCGGGCCGGCGTTCCTTCGGCCAGTGCATCCGGGCGATCGCAACGATCACGGCGACGAACGACAGCGCATTCAGCGCGAAGCATACTGCCTCGCCGGTCAGCGCCAGCAGCATGCCCGCGATCGCCGGGCCGACGACCCGCGCGGTGTTGACCAGCATCGAGTTCAGCGCGATCGCATTGGCGAGGTCGCCGCGGTCCTCGACAAAGTGCAGGTACAGCGACTGGCGCAGCGGCAGGTCGAACGCCGAGCAGGTCCCGAGCCACAGCGCGAGCAGGATCAGATGCCAGGTCTGGATCCAGCCGCCTGCGACGAGGACCGCCAGGATCAGCGCCTGGACGAGCATCAGCGACTGCGTC
>DAHUXO010000041.1 GCA_027307095.1 Betaproteobacteria bacterium
TCGCCCCGCCGCCCAGCCACTTCGGCGAATCCTGCTCCTTGAGGTCGGGGAAGCCATAGAGCTTCATCGCCGCCGGAACGTCCTCGAGCTTGCCTTTCGACCACTTGGCGACGGCCTTGGCCTTGTCCGAATCGTCTGCCCACGCTTGCGGATGCGCGCGGTAGTCGGCGTCGGCCCTGGCGATCGCCTTCACCAGTGCGACCATGAACACCGGATTGGCCTGCGCCCACTTGTGCTCGACCACCAGCCCGTCGAACGTGCACGCGCCTTCCTTGCAGACGTCGCCCGAGGTCAGCAGCACCTTGCCGGTCTTCTTGACCGCCGACAGCGCCGGGTCCCAGATGAACGTCGCGTCGATGTCGCCGCGCGTCCACGCCGCGGCAATCTCCGGCGGACGCATGTTCAGCACTTGAACGTCGCCCGGCTTCAGACCCGCCTTGTCCAGCGCATAGAGCAGCTGGAAGTGCGACGTCGAGACGAACGGCGTGCCGACCTTCTTGCCCTTGAGCCCGGCGATCGACGTGACGCCGCTGCCGTCGCGCACGACCAGCGCCTCGGCCGACGCGATGTCCTCGAGGATCCAGAACAGGTCGATGTCCATGCCCTGGCTGATCGCGGTCGCGACGCCCGTGGAACCGAGCTCACCGAGTTGCACGTCGCCGGACGCCATGGCGCGTACCACGTCGCCACCGCCGGGAATCTGGCGGAAGTCGATCTTGTAGCCGGTTTCCTTCTCGATCTCGCCGGTCTGCTGCACCCAGCGCCAGGGATTCATCATGTCCTGGTAGGCGAAGGTCACGGTCTTCTGCGCCGATGCCGGCGTTGCCGCGCAGAGTGCAAGCGCCACCGCCGACGTCCACACTGCCCATGTGCGTTTCATGCTGCCCCTTTCGAAGTGATGATGCAAAGCGACCCGGTCGCGACGACGGCGGGTCAGAGTGACGACAAGGTCTTGCGCAGGATGTCCACGATGATGTCGACGTGCTCGCGCTCGGCGATCAGCGGCGGTGCAAGCAGCGCACAGTCGCCGGTCGTCTTCAGATTGAGCCCGTTGTCGAAGAGCTTCTTCTGCAGCAGGTGGCCGCGGCGTCCCGGCACGCCATCGGAGGCGACGTCGAACGCCGCGAGCATGCCGTAGCCGCGGATGTCGGTGACGTGGGGCGCGTCGCGCAGCGAGAACATCGCTTCCTGGAAATAGGGAGCGAGTGCCTTCGCGCGTTCGAACAGTCCCTCGTCGCGATAGATGTCGAGAGTCGCCAGACCGGCGGCGCAGGCCGCGGGGTGCCCCGAGTACGTGTAGCCGTGGAAGAACTCGATCGCGCCTTCCTGCGCCGCGCCCATTATCGTGTCGTGGACGCGCTCGGAGACGGCGACGGCCCCCATCGGTTGCGCCGCGTTCGTGAGCGCCTTGGCCATCGTCATGATGTCGGGAACGACGCCGAAGCTCTGTCCCGCGAAAGGCGCTCCGGTGCGTCCGAAACCGGTGATCACCTCGTCGAACACGAGGAGGATGCCGTGGGTGTCGCAGATCTGGCGCAGGCGCGCGAGGTAGCCTTTCGGCGGCACCAGACAGCCGGTCGACCCGGCGATCGGCTCGACGACGCAGGCGGCGATGTTTTCGGCGCCGTAGAGGTTGACGAAGCGCGTGAGATCGTCGGCAAGATCGGCCCCATGCACGCCCTGACCGGGCGTGAACAGGTTCTCCTTCAGGTGCGTGTGCCGCATGTGGGCGACGCCAGGCACGCCCAGCCCGAACCGGCGGCGGTTGTTGACGATGCCCGACAGTGCGACGCCGCCGAAATTGACCCCGTGGTAGGCGCGCTCGCGCGATATGAACATCGTGCGCCCAGCCTGGCCGCGCGCCTGATGATAGGCGAGCGCCACCTTCATCGCGGTGTCGACCGATTCCGATCCCGAGTTGACGAAAAAGATGCGGTTCAGGTCGCCCGGCGTCAGCTCGGCGATGCGGGAAGCGAGCTCGAAGCTCTTCGGGTGCGCACGCAGGAACGGCGCGACGAAATCGAGCTCCGAAAGCTGGCGGTGCACGGCCTCGGCGATTTCGCGGCGGCTGTGCCCGGCCGCCACGCAGAACAGCCCCGACGACGCGTCGATGATCTTCTCGCCGCGGTCGTTCCAGTAATACATGCCCTCGGCGCGAACGACGATCCTCGGATCGGCCTTGAAGTCGCGATTGGGCGTAAAGGGCATCCACAACTCGTCCAGCGAAATCGCCGGCTGGGACGGCTGGTTGCGCAGCGTGAATTCGGCGTGGCCCATCGTGTTCTCCGGTAGCGCGCGCCGCGAATGCAGCCAGCCGCGCAAAGATTCGATAATATGCCTTTGTAGCGCCCGTGCGGCGCCAGTTCAATGGGCCAGAAGCACCTCCGGCGGTAGGCCAGCATGTGGAATCAGCTGATCCATCTCACGTTCCGCAGCAAGGTTTCGCTGCAGGCGCAGATCCGGGAGATGCTCGTCGCGGCGATCCTCGACGGCAACATCCCGGTCGGCGTCGCGCTGCCGTCGACGCGCGTGCTGGCGGGCCAGCTCGGCGTGGCGCGCAACACCGTCGCGCTGGCGTATGAGCTGCTGGTCGACGAAGGCTACCTGCTGACCCGAAGCCGCAGCGGGCACTACGTCAATCCCGAGATCCTCGCGGGCCGCGCCGGCGCGCCGCGATGGCCCCGCCCGGGCGGGGAAGCACCGCTTGCCGCATGGGGGCCGCGATTGCGCGGGGCGGTGTCGTCGCAGCGCAACATCGCCAAGCCGCGCGACTGGCAGCGCTATCGCTACCCGTTCCTCTACGGCCAGATCGATCCGTCGCAGCTGCCGATCCCCGGGTGGCGCGAATGCAGCATCCAGGCAGCTTCCGCGGCCGAGATCAGGGGTTGGGCGGGCGATCTGATCGACGGCGACGACCCCCTGCTGATCGAGCAGATCCAGACCCGGCTGCTGATGCGCCGCGGGGTGTTCGCTTCGCCCGAGGAGATCCTGGTGACGGTCGGCGCCCAGCACGCGCTGTTCCTGATCGCGACGCTCCTGGTCGACGCGCAGACGACGGTGGGCATCGAGAATCCCGGCTACCCCGACGCTCGCAACATCTTCGCGACCCGCACTTCGCGCGTCGTTCCGCTGCCGCTCGACGATTCCGGGCTCGCGCTCGCGCCCGCGCTTGATGCCTGCCAGTATGTCTACCTGACGCCTTCGCACCAGTGTCCGACCAACGTCACGATGCCGCTCGCGCGGCGCGAGGCCCTGCTCGCCTGGGCGCAGGCCAACGACCGGATCCTGATCGAGGACGATTACGAGATCGAGCTCGGCTACGAAGGCGGTGCGCAGCCCGCGCTGCAGAGCCTCGATCGCAGCGGGCGCGTCATCTACGTGAGCAGCCTGTCCAAGACGCTCGCGCCGGGCATACGCATCGGCTTCATCGTCGGCAGCCGCGAGCTCGTCGCCGAACTGCGCGCGCTGCGGCGCCTGATGCTGCGTCATCCTGCGGCGAACAACGAGCGCTCGGTCGGACTGTTCCTCGCGATGGGGTACCACGACACCCTGCTGCGGCGTCTGCGCCAGGCGCAGGCGGGGCGCTCGCGCGCCGCCGCCGCCGCGCTGGCCCGGCATCTTCCCGGCGTCGAATTCACGCGAACCGCGGGCGCGTCGTCGCTGTGGCTGCGGTTCGAGCGCGGCGTCGACACGCGCGCGCTTGCCGGAGCCGCGGCGCGGCAGGGCGTGCTGATCGAGCCCGGCGACGTCTTCTTCGCCGAAGCTGCCGGCGACGCCGCGCCGTCGAACTACGCGCGACTGGGATTTGCATCGATCGACGTCGCGGCGATCGAGCCCGGCATTGCGGCGCTCGGGGTTGCGCACGGGCAGCTGCACGCGGCGCGCAGCGAGATGCGCTGACCGCGCAGACGGGACAGCTCCTCCATGCGCATCGGCGTTCCCAGGGAAATCAAGGTCTTCGAGAATCGGGTCGGCCTGACGCCAGGCTCGGTGCGCGAGCTGACGCGCCGGGGGCACCGGGTGCAGGTCGAGCGTGGCGCGGGCGCAGGCATCGGAGCCGACGACGGGGGCTACGAGAGCGCGGGCGCGACGGTCGTCGCGACCGCGGCCGAGGTCTACGGCGGCGCCGAGATGGTCGTCAAGGTCAAGGAGCCCCAGGCGGCCGAGCGCGCGCGACTCAGGCCCGGGCAGCTGCTGTTCACCTACCTGCACCTTGCGCCCGATCCCGTCCAGACGCGCGACCTCGTCGACAGCGGGGCGATCTGCATCGCTTACGAGACCGTGACCTCGCCTTCGGGCGGCCTTCCGCTGCTGGCGCCGATGTCGGAGGTCGCGGGACGGCTCGCCGTGCAAGCCGGTGCGCACTTCCTCGAGGAGCCGCATGGCGGCAAGGGCGTGCTGCTGGGTGGCGTGCCGGGCGTTGCACCGGCGCAGGTCGTCGTGCTCGGTGGCGGCGTCGTCGGGACGCACGCGGTCGAGATCGCGCTCGGCATGGGGGCGCGCGTCACCGTGCTCGATCGCAGCGCCGACGCGCTGACCCGCCTGTGGACGCATTACGGCCCCGCGCTGCAGACGGTGTATTCGACGTCCGAGGCGATCGAGCGGCATGTCGTCGGTGCCGACCTCCTGATCGGCGGCGTGCTGGTTGCCGGCGCCGCAGCGCCCAGGCTCGTGTCGCGCGCGATGGTCGCGGCAATGCAGCCGGGGTCGGTCATCGTCGACGTGGCGATCGACCAGGGCGGCTGCATCGAGACCTCGCGCGCGACGACCCACGCCGATCCGACGTTCCTGGTCGACGGCGTCGTTCACTATTGCGTCGCGAACATGCCTGGCGCCGTTCCCCGCACTTCGACCTACGCGCTCAACAACGCCACGCTGCCGTTCGTCGTCGCGCTCGCGGACAAGGGATGGAAGCGCGCGCTCGCCGATGACCGGAACCTGCTGCAGGGGCTCAATGTCGCGGAAGGCAAGGTGACCTGCCAGCCCGTGGCCGACGCTCTCGGTTACCCCTGGCACGATCCGGCCACGCTGATCGCGTAGCCGCGCGACGCCCGAAGTGCCCGTTCCGGCGTGCGCAATTCCGCGTGCGCAATTCGGCGCGCGCAATTTGGCGCGCGCAATTCGCCGTGCGCAGTTCTGTGCGAGGCGCGCGGTGACCGGTTCTCACCAGGGGTTTCGGCGGCGCACCCGCGTCGTCGAGCGGGGTCCCGGTGCTCCTTCGGTCGCCAACCCACGGCTCCCTCGTCGCACCACCCGCTTCACGACGACTGCGCCGCAGGCGCCCCGGGTGAGCACCGGTCACCGCACGCCAGTCGATGCGGCAGCGTCGGCCGCACATCGCGATTGCGCAATCCGAATCGGCACGGATCGAATCGGCACGGATCTGTCGGGACCCGCAGGCAGGCGTTCACGGACTTCGGGCGCGGAGGCCGCCCTGGCCCGCTGCTCCAAGGCACGTAGCTTCAGCCCGACGCGCGCTGCGGGCCGCCCGACTGCGCGACGCGGTGCTCGACCGCGAACACCGCCGCCTCGACCCGCGACGCGAGTCCCAGCTTCGACAGGATGTGGCGGACGTGCAGCTTGACGGTGTCGTGGCTGATCGACAGCGCCTGCGCGATTGCCTTGTTGCTCTTGCCGCTCGACAGGTGCTGCAGGATCTCACGCTCGCGCTGCGTCAGCTGCTTCATGTAGCTCTCGCGCGATTTCTTCGGCTCGCCGGGCAACAGCATGTCGACCAGCTTGATCGCCATCATCGGCGCGACGACGACCTCGCCGCGGGCGGTGCGGCGGATCGCGTCGATCACCTCGTCCGGATCCATGTCCTTCAGCAGGTAGCCGCGAACGCCGGCCCGGAACGCCCGTGCCAGGTCCTCGTGCGAATCGCTCATCGTCAGCACGACGATCGGCGTGCCGATGCCTTCAGCTCGAAGGCGGGCGAGCAGCGTGAAACCATCCGTCGGCGCCATGCGCAGATCCATGACGGCGACGTCGGGATGCGTCTCGCGCAACAGGCGCACGGCTTCGTCCGGATTGCCCGTGTCGCCGAGGACGCGGATGCCGGCCCGCTGCTCGAGAAGCTCGGAGAGCCCTCGGCGGCACAGGCCGTGATCGTCGATCAGGACGACGCCGATCTGATCGCTCATTGCGGGTCCCCGCCGGATACCCCCGTTTCGGGGACTCGCAGGCGCACGCGCGTTCCTCCTTCGGGCGCGCGCTCGACGGTCAACTCGCCGTCGAGCTGCGAGCTGCGCTCGCGCATGATCGCGATGCCGCAGTGCCCCGAGTCGCCACCTTCGGCCGCACCGGTCTCGCCGATGCCCACGCCGTCGTCCTCGATGGTCAATTCGCAGCTGCCTGCCACTCGCGCCAGCGAGAGGCGAACGCGCCCGGCGTTTGCGTGCCTGCATACGTTCGCCAGTGCCTCCTGGACGATGTGGAATACCTGCAACTCGCGCGCGACCGGCAGGCGCAGGTCGGCGGCGTCATTGGCGAATTCCAGCGCGATGCCGGAGCGCTCCGAAAAGCTCCGCGCGATGTCGGCCAGCGCGTGCTGCAGTCCCAGCGGGTCCATCCGGCTGCGGAAATGCGTGATCAGCTCGCGCAGCCGGCCGTGGGCCCCAGTGAGCGATTCGTCGATGTCGCCCCAGTACTTGAACGCGCGCAGCTCGTCGCCGCGGGTGATGGCGTCGCGCAGCAGGCTCATCCGCATGCGCATGTAGGTGAGCCCCTGGGCCAGCGAATCGTGAACCTCGTTGGCCATCAGCTGCCGCTCGCTCACAAGGCTCGCCCGCAGGCCCTCGCGCGTCAGCCGCGCGTTCTCGAGTGCGACGCCGATCAGCTCTCCGGTCGCGCGCAGCATCGGCATCGCCTCGGGAGGCAACGCGCACTCCCCGTCGTAGTGGAGGCTCAGCGTTCCGACCGGAACCGTCCGGTGGCGCAGCGGCACCGCGACCACGTGCCTGCAGGCGCGTCCCGACAGATCGAGCGAAAACTGATCTTCCGCGCCGCACAAGCGATTGCGCAGGCACTCGCTGTCGGGATTGCGGGATTCGGGGCATTGCCGGCACCAGTACGCGAGCGCGCCCGCGCCGGCGGGGTCCGTGCCGGGCGGCATGCCCACGGCGGCGCGAGATTCGAGGCGCAGGCGATCGCCGGCGAGGAGCCGTATCGTTCCTGCCGCCGCGCCGGCCATCCGCACGACGGCCTCGAGCATCGGGCGCAGCGCATCCTCGAGGCCGAACTCGGGCCCCACGGATTCGACGCCCCGATCGGCCATCGCCTCGGCCGGAGATCCGGCAGCGGTGCGCGTTTCGGACAAGGGTTCGACCTCTCCGTCCCCGGCGTTGCGGGGGAGGCTCCAATGTTGCGGCATTGCCCGATTTCCTCCTTGGCGATGATGCAAAGGGAGTCGCGTGGGCCACCGTGCCGGGCCGGTCTCGCGGCCCCTTTCCGAGCGCAGGAAAATTATGCGACCTGCCGCCGGCAGGGGCAACCATGCCCAGCGGCGCGGGTTGCGGAGCGTCTGGCTTGTCCCCGGCCCCATCGATAGCCCATCGGGGGTATGGGGCCCCCCCGTCGAGGCTATAGACGGGGCGGTTGCGCTTTGCCGTAATTGTAGACTGTGGTGCGGGAGGCGGTCCGTCCCGGGCTTTCCTTCGCCCCCTGCGCGGCTGAAGGCATCGCGCCCATGGCTTCGACTCCCATTCACGACCCTACCGCGCCTTCGCTACCGGGCGCGACCACCGAAACGCGCAACACGACGTGCTACATGTGCGCGTGTCGTTGCGGGATTCGCGTGCACCTGCGCAACGGCGAGATCCGCTTCATCGAAGGCAATCCCGATCACCCGCTGAACCAGGGCGTGATCTGCGCCAAGGGGTCGTCGGGGATCATGAAGCAGTACTCGCCGGCGCGGCTCACCCGGCCGCTGATGCGCAAGCCGGGCAGCGAGCGCGGCGCCGGGCAGTTCGTCGAAGTGAGCTGGGAGCAGGCGTTCTCGATGCTCGAGGAGCGCCTCGCGAAGATCCGCGCCACCGATCCCAGGCGTTTTGCGCTGTTCACGGGCCGCGACCAGATGCAGGCGCTGACGGGCCTTTTCGCCCGGCAGTTCGGGACGCCCAATTACGCCGCGCACGGCGGCTTCTGCTCGGTGAACATGGCCGCCGGAATGATCTACACGATCGGCGGGTCGTTCTGGGAGTTCGGGGGCCCCGACCTCGAGCGCGCGCGCCTGTTCGTGATGATCGGGACCGCCGAGGATCACCACTCGAACCCGCTGAAGATCGCGATCTCGAAATTCAAGCGCGCCGGCGGGCGCTTCATCTCGATCAATCCGGTGCGCACCGGATATTCGGCGATTGCCGACGAATGGCTGCCGATTCGCCCGGGCACCGACGGCGCGCTGCTGCTGGCGCTGATCCACGAGCTGATCGCGCTCGGGCTCTATGACCGCGAATTCCTCGTCCGCTACACCAACTCGGGCGAGCTCGTGAACGTCGACGATGCGCACGACGATTTCGGCATGTTCGTGCGCACCACGGTGCCCGACGAGGAAGAGTGTTTCGATCCGCAGAACAAGCTGTGGTGGGACCGCACGACCAACCGGGCCGTCGTCACCCACGCCGACGGCGCCGATCCGTATCTGCTCGGCGAGTTCACGCTCGACGACGGCTTGCGGGTCAAGCCCGCTTTCCAGCTGCTGAAGGAGCGCGTCGAGGCCTACACGCCGGAATGGGCCGCGGGCATCACCGGGATCCCCGCGGAGACGATCCGCCGGCTTGCGCACGAGATGGGCATCACCGCGCGCGACGAGAAGATCGAGCTGCCGATCGCGTGGACCGACATGTGGGGACGCGAGCACGACACGGTGACCGGCAACCCGGTCGCGTTCCACGCGATGCGCGGGCTCGCCGCGCATTCGAACGGCTTCCACACGATCCGTGCGCTGGCGATCCTGATGACGGTACTGGGCACGATCGACCGCCCGGGCGGGTTCCGCCACAAGGCGCCGTTTCCGCGCCCGATCCCGCCTTGCGCCAAGACGCCCGACACGCCCCTCGCGATCCAGCCGAACCACCCGCTGGACGGCCTTGCGCTGGGCTGGCCGGCAGCGCCCGACGACCTCTTCGTCAACGACGACGGGACCCCGGTGCGCATCGACAAGGCGTTCTCCTGGGAATACCCCCTCGCCGTGCACGGGATGATGCACAACGTCATCACCAATGCCTGGCGCGGCGATCCGTATCCGATCGACACGCTGCTCATCTTCATGGCCAACATGGCGTGGAACTCCACGATGAGCGTCGCCGACGTGCGGCGGATGCTGAACGACAAGCGCGAGGATGGCGAATACCGGATTCCGTTTCTCGTGGTCTGCGACGCCTTCCAGTCGGAAACGACGGCCTTTGCGGATCTGGTCCTGCCTGACACGACCTACCTCGAGCGCCACGACGTGATGTCGATGCTC
>DAHUXO010000089.1 GCA_027307095.1 Betaproteobacteria bacterium
CGCTGACGCCGACACGTCGCCGGCGCGGGCGAGGTTGCACGCAGTCCGTCGCTGCGGGCGACGGTTGCGCGCATCGCGCCGCAGCTGGCGTCGTCCTGCCCGGGGTCTAGCGCATGTTGCCGGTGTGTCCCAGCGAATAGCGTCCGGGCTGCGGCCAGACCGCAAGGCCGTGTGGCTCCATCCCGACTGGAATCTTGTTCACCGCGCCGGTCGTGGTGTCGATGTCGTAGACGACGTCGTCGAAGCGTCCGGCCAGCCACAGGTGCTTGCCGTCGGCGCTGACGTTGCCCATGTCGGGGCTGCCGCCGCCGGGAATCGGCCAGGTGACCTCGACCTTTCGGGTCGCGAAGTCGATGACCGAGACGCTGCCCGGGCCGTGCGGCGGGCCGTGGATCTCGTTCGAGCCGCGGTTGCTGACGTACAGCTTGCGTCCGTCGCGGCTGGGGTAGAGGCCGTGGGTGCCGATGCCGGTGTGGATGAATCCGATCTGCTTGAATGCATCGCCGTCGATGACGAACACGCCGTCGGCCATCATGTCGGCGACGTAGAACACGCTGCCGTCGGGGCTCACGCGGATGTCCTGCGGCATGCCGGCTTGCTGCGGATGGAGGTAGCCGACGACCTTGTGCGTGACCATGTCGATCTTGGCGAGGCCCTTCGAGAATTCGCAGGTGAAGATCGCGTAGCGGCCGTCGATCGAGAAGTCGGCGTGGTTGATGCCACCGCAGCCGGGAACGGCGAGCGAGAACTGCAGCGCCATGGTCTTCGGATCGCGGAAGTCCAGGCGCTTGTGCGCTTCGGCGACCACGATCGCCGAGTGCCCGTCGGGCGTGAAATACATGTTGTACGGGTCGTCGACCGGGACGGCCGGGCCCGGCTTGCCGGTCTTCGGATCGATCGGCGTCAGGCTGCCGTCGGTGCGGCCTTCGGCGTTGTTGGCGACCCACAGCGTCGACAGGTCCCAGGACGGCACGACGTGCTGCGGGCTGCGCCCGACCTTGAAGCGGTCGACCACCCTGTCGGTCGCCGGGTCGATCACGTAGACGTCGTCGGAGCGGATGTTCGGGACGTAGATCCGCGGCAGTGCGTCCTTGACGGCGGCGGAGAGATGCCCGGCCCCGGTCTCGCTGTACAGGTTGGTCGGATCGACGACCGGCGGCATGCCGGGCACCGTGTCGACCCGCGGTGGCACGGTAGTGGTGGCCTGCGCGGCGGCAGGCGTGACGAGCGACGGATGGAGAGGCAGCGCGAGGAACAGCGCAACGAGCATGGCGTTCGATTTCACGGGGCGATCCTGAAGTGATGCCGCGGAAGGCAACGGTCCCGGGCAGGCAATTGTAGCGTTCGTCGTGCCGGGACCGTCACCGCCGCGACACCGCCTGCCGGATCGCAGCGACCGTGTGCGACACGATCGCATCGACGCCGAGCTGTCCGAGCTCGGCGCTCGAGCGCCGCGGGTCGCCGTAGACACCGTGCGCGGCATCGAGGTCCTTGCCCGCGCGTAGCACGCTCATCCGCACCAGCTTCGGGTCGAGCGCCAGCGACAGCGACGTGTCGGCGACACCCGCGTGGGTGCCGATCTCGGCGCTGCTCAATCCGCGCGCCTCGAGTGCGCGCACGTAGTCGGTCTCGGTGACCCGGTAATACTCGAGGATCGCGTGCGCACGCGCGGGTCGGCGCCCCCACTCGCGGTTAAGGCGCTTCGCGACGGCTTCCTCGCTGCGCTGGTAGCCGCCGTGGTCGCCGATGAACACGATGTCGCGAAACCCGTGCACGGCGAAGCTGCGCGCCGCCGCTTCCAGCGTGCGCTCGAACACGTCGACCGGAATGCTGATCGTGCCGGCGAAGCGCATGTGCGACGATGGTGGGTCGACGCTGCCCTCGGGGACATAGGCGATGACCGGCGCGACCAGCGCATTGCCGAGTACCGCCGCGATCCTGCCGGCGAGGATGCCGACGCGGACGTCGTGCTTGCCGAGGACCATGTGCGGGCCGCTTTGCTCGGTGCCCCCGATCGGAATGATGATCGTCGTCTTGCCGGCGGCGAGCGCCGCCTGCACCTCGGTGGTCGTCAGCTGCTCGATGTAGACGCTGTCCTGCGCATGGGCGAGCGCACACGCCGAGGCGAAGAGGAGGAGGCCGTACAGGATCGCGGCTGGATACCAGCGCGCCGCCTCAGCGCAGCGCAAGGCTCGCCTGCAGCAGCGGTGGTTGCGCCGACTGGGTGCGCAGCAGGATGTCGTAGTAGCCGCGCACGCGTCCGACGAACGCCACCGGCATGCCGCCGCGCGCGTAGCCGTTCTTCGCGGCCAGGTAGTACTTCGGATCGGCGAGCAGCGGCAGCATCTTGCGGACGTCGCTCCACAGGTCGGGATTGAGCTTGTGGCGCTGCGCGAGAATGCGGGCATCCTCGAGATGCCCGATGCCGATGTTGAAGGCGGCGAGCGCGAACCAGGTGCGATCGGGCTCGGCGATGCGGGCCGGCAGCTTGCTCTTCAGGTCGGCGATGTAGCGCGCTGCGCCGATCGCCGATGACCGGGGATCGAGCCGGTCGGCCACGCCGAGGCCGCGCGCGGTATCGGCGGTCAGCTGCATGAACCCGCGCACGCCGGTTTCGCTGGTCGCCTGCGGGTCCCATTGCGACTCCTGGTAGGCGACCGCAGCGAGCAGGCGCCATTCGATGCCGCTCTGGGCCTGTGCTTCGACGAATGTCCTGCGCCATTGCGGGAGCAACTGGCGGATGCGGTCCTGGAACACGCCGGCATCGACGCGTTCGACCTCGTCCGGCGCCGCGTTGTAGCGGTCGGCAAGCCGCGCAAGCGTGCCGTCGCCGCGAAGGCGCGCGATGAAGGCATCGAGCGCGTCGCGCAGGGATTTCTCCCCGGACGCCACGGCCCATGCGAAATCGCCCCGTGCCCCGGCCGGGAACGCGACGTCGAAGTCGAGGTGGATGTTGCGGGCCGCCGAGGCATCGCGCGAGGGCACGATCGCGTAATCGATCGCTCCTTCGGAAACCCGGGCGATCAGCACGTCCGACGACACGACGTCGACCGGCTCGAAGCGTATGCGGGGATGCGCGAGCCGCGCGGCGGCGAGGAGGGGATCGATGCCCGTGTGCGCAGGATAGGCGACCGTCGCGTCCTTCAGATCGTCCCAGCGCTTCGGCTTGTAGCCGTCGACGTTGTAGATCAGGACCGGCTCGGCGGCGTCGTAGCCCGAGGTCCAGCTCACCGCCGCTGGCTGTGCCGGTGCGCCATTTGCATTTGCGTGCCCGTTACTTGCCTGGGCGACACTTGCCGACCCGCGGACCTTGGGCCGGTCACGGCCGAAAAGTCCGCCGGCGCCGATCTGGGCCTCGCCGTTGGCGACGCTCTCCAGGATGGATTCGCCGTCGTCCGCGAACGCCACCTTGAGCACGAGGCCGCGCTCTCGCGCGAATCGGGTGAGCAAATCGTGGTCCAGACCGCTGGCATGGCCGTTCGGACCGGCGAACCAGGTCGTGGGTCCGGGGCGGACGACGACACTGAGGCTCGCCTGCTGCGCCGGAGCGGCAGGCGGTTGCTCGCAGCCGGGCATCACGAGCACGCCGGCCGCAATGGCGACGGCGCCCGCGACGCGCAGGTATTGCGGGCGATGGACAGATGATCGATCGCGCATGACACCTTCAACGCATCCGTTGCCGGACACGTCCCTGATGGTTTGCGGCGATCTTTATGCCGCCGTACGTTGAGCGCAGCCTTGCCGTGGGCTGCGCGTATGCTCCGAATCCGTGGGTCGCAGACGCGCCATCGCGCCGTTTGTGCGACGCAACATTATACCCCATTTCACCGATTTCGTGCCATCCGTCGGGGCGCAGGGGGCATTCGAGGCTATAATGCGGGCTCGCGCCAATGGCGCCCGATCAATGGCGGGTCGCCCCGCATTGCATGGTCGTGAATCTGGTCAGGTCCGGAAGGAAGCAGCCACAGCGATTCTCTGCAAGTGCCGGGGGAACGGCTCGCCACCCCTTTTGACGCTCCGGACCGACCTGAGCTTGTAGCCGATGAGTTATCAGGTTCTGGCGCGTAAATGGCGACCCCGGACGTTCGGCGAGCTCGTCGGACAGGAGCACGTCGTCACGGCGCTCGCCAATGCGCTGACGCGGGGCCGCCTGCACCATGCCTACCTGCTGACCGGCACCCGCGGAGTCGGCAAGACCACGCTGGCACGTCTCCTCGCCAAGAGCCTCAACTGCGAAACCGGCGTCAGCGCGACGCCCTGCGGCGTCTGCGCGGCCTGCCGAGACATCGACGCCGGTCGTTTCGTCGATCTGCTGGAACTCGATGCCGCTTCCAACACCGGCGTCGACAACATGCGCGAGATTCTCGACAACGCGCGCTATGCGCCGACGATCGGCCGCTACAAGGTCTACCTGATCGACGAAGTCCACATGCTGTCCAAGGGCGCGTTCAACTCGATGCTGAAGACGCTCGAGGAGCCGCCCGAGCACGTCAAGTTCGTGCTCGCCACGACAGATCCGCAGAAGATCCCGGTCACCGTGCTTTCGCGCTGCCTGCAGTTCAACTTGAAGCCCCTGCCCCGGGCGACGATCGGCCAACGCCTGGCCCACATCCTCGAGGCCGAGGCGATCGCCTGCGAGCCGGCGGCGTTGGTGCAGATCGCGGTTGCCGCGCAGGGATCCATGCGCGACGCATTGTCGTTGCTGGACCAGGCGATTGCCTTCGGCAGCGGGGAGGTTCGCGAAACAGAGGTGCGGGCGATGCTCGGTGTCGTCGATCGTGGATATGTCTACCGGATCGCCGACGCGCTGCTCGCCGGCGATGGCGCCGCCCTGCTCGCGCAAGGCGACGCGCTCGCGGAAAGCGGGCAGGCGTTCTCGTCGGCGCTGGACGAGCTGGCGGCGCTGTTTCACCGGATCGCCGTCGCCCAGGCCGTTCCGGAGGCCACGGTCGGGGAAGACGCCGAGCGCATCGCTGCCTATGCGGCGCGAATGTCGGCCGAGGATGTTCAGCTTGCCTACCAGATCTGCGCGCAGGGCCGCGCCGACCTCGCGCTCGCGCCCGACGAGGCGACCGGCTTCTCGATGACGCTGCTCCGGCTGCTGGCGTTCGAGCCGGCGAGCGCTGCGGTGGCGGCTGCGCCGGATGCGGCGCCTTCGCGCAAGCCGCCGGTCCGATCGCCCGCTGCGGCCGCGCGGCCAGCCGAGTCCGCCACGAAGACATCCGCGGCACAGGCTCCCGTCGCACAGGCTCCCGTCGCACAGGCTCCCGTCGCACAGGCTCCCGTCGCACAGCCTCCCGTCGCACAGCCTCCCGTCGCACAGCCTCCCGTCGCGACCGGAGCGTTGCCCGAAACGCCGGAGCGCTGGCCCGAATTCGTCGCCAGCCTCAAGCTCACGGGCATGGGTGCGCAGCTCGCCGCCCAGTCGGAGCTGAAATCGATCCGCGGCAACGCGCTGTCGCTCGCCATCCCCGCCACCCACAAGCACCTCGCCGACAAGTCCTACGCCGACAAGCTCAAGGCCGCCCTCGAGGCGGCGACCGGGCGCAAGCTGCTGCTGGCTTTCGAGATCGGCGAAGCGAGCGACGGTTCGCTCGCCGCGCGCGAGCGCCGCGAGCGCGAGGAGGCGCGAGCACAGGGCGAAGCGGCCTTTCGCAGCGAGCCCTTCGTGCGCGACCTCGTGGCGCGCTTCGACGCGACGGTGAAGACCGAAACGATCGAGCAGCTGTCGCGTGGCCCATCGAATCCACCCTCCAGCAACCAGGAACGATCATGATGAAGAACCAGCTCGCCGGGCTGATGAAGCAGGCGCAGCAGATGCAGGAGAACATGCAGCGCGCGCAGGAAGAACTCGCGCGCACCGAGGTCGAGGGCCAGGCCGGGGCCGGACTCGTGAAGGTCCTGATGACCTGCCGCCACGACGTGAAGAAGGTGTCGATCGACCCGTCGCTGATGGGCGAGGACCGCGACATGCTCGAGGACCTCATTGCCGCCGCATTCAACGACGCTGTGCGGCGCGCCGAGGCGATGACGCAGGAAAAGATGGGCGGCCTGACCGCCGGCCTGCCGATGCCGCCCGGCTTCAAGCTGCCGTTCTGATGTTGCGATGAACGCGCGCGACGCCGCTGCCCGCGGAGGCCCGCCACGCGAAGCGCTGTCCAGCCTCGACGAGCTCGCTGCCGCGCTGCGATGCCTGCCGGGTGTCGGCCCGAAAGCCGCGCAGCGCATGGCGCTGCACCTGCTGCAGCACGATCGCGACGGCGCGCAGCGCCTCGCGCGCGCGCTGACCGAGGCGACGCGCTCGGTCCTGCACTGCGAGCGCTGCAATACGTTCACCGAAGGGCGGCTGTGCGCGCTGTGCCAGTCTGCCAAGCGTGATCCGACCCAGCTCTGCGTCGTCGAGACGCCGGCGGACCTGCTGATGGTCGAGCAGACGCACTCGTATTCCGGACTCTATTTCGTGCTGATGGGCCGGCTCTCGCCGCTCGACGGCATCGGCCCGAAGGAGATCCGTCTCGAGCGTCTGCTTGCGCGCGCATCCGACGGCGTCGTGCGCGAGGTGATCCTGGCGACCAATTTCACCAACGAGGGCGAGGCGACCGCGCATTACCTGGGGGAGCTGCTTTCCGCTCGCAGCCTCAAGGTCACCCGGCTCGCCCGGGGCGTACCGATCGGCAGCGAGCTCGAGTACGTCGATGCCGGAACGCTCGCACAGGCGCTGCGCGAGCGGCGACCACTATCCCCTTGACGACCGCGATTGCGCAATGCCCGGGGTGTGGGTAATCTGGGCTTGCGCGCAGTCCGACCGGGAGGAGGCGACATGCTCGTCAGCGAAATCCTGCGAATCAAGGGCAACACGCTGTTCACGACGCCGCCCGAGCGACCGGTGCTCGAGGCGGTGCAGGTGATGGCGCAGCACGACATCGGCTCGCTGGTCGTCATGGATCACGGGCGCATGGCCGGCATGCTGACCTTTGCCGAGGTCCTGAAGGCGCTCGCCGAGCGCGGCGGGACGCTGGGCGGTCTCGCGATCGGCGACATCTACCAGCGCGATCCGCTGACGGCGCATCCGGGGCTCGACGTGATGGATCTGCGCCGCGTCATGCTCGAGCGGCATGCACGCTACGTGCCGGTCATGGACGGGACGATGCTGCAGGGCGTCGTTTCGTTCCACGACGTCGCGAAGGCCGTCTACGAGGACCAGAGCTTCGAGAACCGCATGCTCAGGAGCTACATCAAGAGCTGGCCAGACGAGGAGTCGGCGGCCTGAAGCAGGAAGATCGCCGGACGGCGGTCGAAGCGGGTGGCGTCGCGCTTCCCCCATTCGCGCGCGCTCGCGCGCTCGATCATCTCGGTCGGAAGGGTCAGGTCGGCCGCGATGCAGACGATCGTCGATGGTTTCAGCGCGCGTGCCAGCGCGCCCAGCATCGCGGCATTGCGGTAGGGGGTCTCGATGAAGATCTCCGTCTCCGCGCGCGCACCCGCCCGCGACTGCGCTTCCAGTGCGCGCAGCGCCTCGCCTCGAGCCTCGGGTTTCACCGGCAGGTAGCCGTGGAAGCAGAAATGCTGGCCATTGAGTCCCGACGCCATCAGCGCGAGCAGGATCGCCGATGGGCCCACCAGCGGCACCACCTTCACCCCGGCGGCATGCGCGGCGGCAACCAGCGGCGAGCCTGGATCTGCAACGCCGGGGCATCCGGCATCGGACACCAGCCCGACATCCTCGCCGCTGCGCAGAAGCGCGATGATGGGGGCGATCTCGGCTGCGCCTGGCGCGCGGGGCAACGGCGCGATGTCGAGCTGGGCGAGCGGCACCGGCATGCCGAGCGAATTGAGGAAAGCGCGGGCGGCTTTGGGCGTTTCGACGGCCCAGCGCGCGAGGCCGCGCGCGACGTCGAT
>DAHUXO010000100.1 GCA_027307095.1 Betaproteobacteria bacterium
CGCCATCCTCATCGCGGACGAGCCGACGACCGCACTCGACGTCACGACCCAGGCGCAGATTCTCGCGCTGATCAAGAGCATCCAGGCCCAGCGGCATATGGGCGTCTTGTTCATCACTCATGATTTCGGTGTGGTCTCGGAGATCGCCGACAGGGTCGCAGTCATGCAGTCCGGCAGCGTCGTCGAGTTCGGCGGCGCCCGCCAGGTGCTCAGCGCGCCGCGCCATCCGTACACTCGATCGCTGATCGCCTCGATCCCGAGCCTGGTTCCGCCGCAAAGAACGCCACGGGAAGATCCGCGCTGCATCCTGTCGACGGTTGCGCTTAGGAAATCGTACCGCTCGGGCGCGTCGCTGCTCGGCGGGAAGGGTCGTATGGCGCACGCCGCGAAAGACGTCAATCTCACGATCCATCGGGGCGAAACGCTGGGGCTCGTCGGTGAATCGGGCTCCGGCAAGTCGACGGTCGCGCGCTGCATCGCGCGCCTTGTCGACGCGGATGGAGGACGCATCCTGCTCGGGGACATCGACCTCGCCCCTCTTTCCCGCCGCCAGCTTCGCCCCTATCGAAGGCGCATCCAGATGGTCTTTCAGGACCCCTACGGCTCGCTCAATCCGCGACGCACCGTGGGCAAGCTCATTGCGGAAGGCCCGATGGTTCACGGGATGCCGGAAGGCAGGGCGATGGCGAAGGCGAGCGAGCTGCTCGAGCTGGTCGGCCTCGACCACAGGGCCGTGGGGCGCTATCCCCACGAGTTCTCCGGCGGTCAGCGGCAGCGCATAGGTATCGCGCGCGCTCTCGCGCTCGAGCCGGAGGTGCTGGTCGCCGATGAGCCGGTGTCGGCGCTGGACGTCTCGATTCAGGCCCAGGTGCTGAAGTTGCTCGCCGACATCCGGGACCGCCTCGATCTCACGATGCTCTTCATCACGCACGATTTGCGCGTCGCGGCGCAGGTGTGCGACACCATCGCCGTGATGAGGTTCGGGGAGATCGTCGAATACGGCAGGACGAGGGAGGTGTACAGCAACCCTCGACACGCCTACACACGGGAGCTGCTCGCCGCGGTGCCCGGCCAGGCGATGGGGCTCATGGGTCAGGATAATCGGGATGGCGCGGAGGGTTTCGCATGAAAAGCTTGCCTGCAGATCCGCTGGGGGGAATCCCGCTCGAGGAGTTCGGCCTTCGACTTCGACGCGGCGAGACCACGTCGGAGTCGGCGACGCGCGCCTACCTCGAGCGGGGCGCGCTGCTGGAACCGCGGGTGGGCGCGTTCGTCCACGTCGCCAGCGACCAGGCGTTGGAGCAGGCGCGCGCTGTCGACCGTCTGCTCGCGTCGGGCACCGACCTCGGGCCGCTCATGGGAGTGCCGATCGCCATCAAGGATCTGCTCACCGTGGAGGGCATGCCCCGGCCGACGTGTGGGTCGAACGTGAACATCTCGGACCTGATCGAGCCCGAAGGCGAGTTCGTTCGAAGGCTCAAGCGAGGGGGATGCGTGATCCTCGGCAAGACGCGCATGACCGAGTTCGCATTCGGCCTGGTCAACGTGATCCACCCCACACCGTGGAATCCCACCGACCCCCGGGTGCACCGAATGCCCGGCGGATCGAGCAGCGGTTCGGCCGCGGCGCTCGCCGCCGGGATGTGTGCGTTCTCCATCGGTTCCGATACGGGCGGCTCCGTGAGACAACCCGCTGCACTGTGCGGACTGTTCGGCTACAAGAGCACTTTCGGAATGTGGCCCACCGACGGGACGTTTCCACTGTCCACGACGCTCGACAGCCTCGGGACCTTCACTGATTCGGCGAAGGATGCGGCGCTTGCATTTGCCGCGCTGACGGCGCGCCCGGTTCCTCCGCCAAAGCGGCTGAAGGGGCTCCGCCTTGGAAGACCCACGAACCACTACTTCGACGACCTTTCGCCGGAAGTGGCGACGGCCACCGAAGATGCTCTGCGCGCTCTTCGGGACGCCGGTGTCGAAGTCGTGCCGATCGAAGTCCCGGAGGCTGCCGAGATCGATACCGTTTTCGGGCCCCTGCTCTCGGTGGAGCTGCTTGCGACGCTGGGTTCGGATCGCTTCGTCGCGTCCAGGGAGATCCTGGATCCGGTCGTGTGGAATCGCGCCGAGCCCATGCTGGGTTTTCGGGCGATCGATTATGTGCGCGCGCGTCGTCGCCAAGTCGAGCTGTGCGAAATCGCTCGAGAGAAAATGCGCGGGCTCGATGGCTGGGTCACGCCGACGACTCCGGATCCGCCCGTGCCACTCGCCGATTACCGCACGCCGGAGAAGGCTGCGGGATGGATTCGCCGTGGCACGCACAACACACGCCCCGCGAACATGTTCGGGCAGTGCGGCGTGTCCCTGCCGGTCCCCAGCCCCGGCCTGCCCGTCGGCCTCCAGATCGTCTGCGCGCCCGGCGAGGACGCGAGGCTGCTATCCATTTCGCAAAGTCTGGAAGAGCTGCTGGGCCGTCGGGTCCGACCGGACATGTCGGCATTCCTGTGATGCCGCGGTCGAAGGCATTGCCGCAAACGAACGTCATCGTGCGCGCCACGCGATTCGAGTAACCGCCGGAGCCCGCCTTGCAGACAACCGTCTTCCGCGCGAAGAAGATCCTCACGATGAATCCGATGCAGCCGGAGGCGACCTTCGTGGCCGTGCGCGAGGGGCGAATCCTCGCCGTCGGAAGCGAGGCGGAGATGGGTGGGTGGGGACCGCATGTCGTCGACTCGCGCTACGAAACGAAGATCCTGATGCCGGGATTGGTCGAGGGCCATTCGCACTTGATGGAAGGCGGATTCTGGAAGTACGCGCACGTCGGCTATCACGACCGGCGCGGCCCCGACGGCCGGCTGTGGAGCGGACTGCGGAGCTTCGACGAGGTGGTGGCCAGGCTCTCGGAATTCGAGCGCACGATGGAGGATCCGGCCGAGCCGCTTCTCGCCTGGGGCTTCGACCCGATTTTCTTCGGCGAGCAGCGCATGACGACGCGCGAGCTGGACCGCGTCTCGGCCACGCGTCCCATCGCGGTCCTGCATGCGAGCATCCATCTGCTGAACGTCAACACGGCGATGCTGAACAAGGCGGGCATCGGCCGCCACACCGACGTAGACGGCGTCGCGCGCCATCCCGATGGCTCGCCGTCCGGCGAGTTGCGGGAGTTCGCCGCCATGTTTCCGGTGATGCGCGCGATCGGCAACGCCTTCAACGCGGCGGGGACGAGCGAGGAAGGATTGTGGCGCTTCGGCCGTGTGGCCCAGCTCGCGGGGGTTACCACCGCGACGGACATGCTGAACGATTGGTCGGAAGATGCGGTCGCGAGCATGGCGCACGTCACCGGTCACGAGGACTATCCGGTGCGCGTCGTCTCCGCGTATCGCAACCTCGACTCCCCGACGGAGACCGAACGGGGGCTGCGACGCCTCGGCGAGCTGCAGCCGCTCAATGCGGAGAAGCTGCGCTTCAGTCTCGTGAAGCTCGTCGTCGATGGCTCGATCCAGGGATTCACGGCGCGGCTGCGATGGCCGGGGTACTACAACGGTTCCCCGAACGGGATCTGGATCGTGCCGCCGAACGAGCTGGCCGGCATCGTGGAGACGCTCCATGCAGCCGGCGCCCACATCCATATCCACACCAACGGCGATGAAGCGACCGAAGTCGCTCTCGACGCGCTCGAGGCGGCACTCGCCCGGCATCCGCACCCGGACCATCGCCACACCATCCAGCACTGCCAGATGGCCGACGCCGCGCAGTTTCGCCGCATGGCGCGGCTGGGCGTTTGCGTGAACCTCTTCGCAAACCACCTGTTCTACTGGGGCGACGCCCATTACACGCAGACGATGGGCCCGGATCGCGCGAACCGCATGGATGCCTGCGGCACCGCGCTGCGCTGCGGCGTACCTTTCGCGATCCACTCCGATGCGCCGATCACTCCGCTTGCGCCGATTTTCACTGCGTGGTGCGCAGTCAACCGGGTCACCGCATCCGGGCGCGTCCTGGGAGCGGGGGAGCGCATCGACGTCGCCCAGGCGCTCTCGGCGATCACGCTTGGCGCTGCCTACACCCTTAAGATGGACCACGAGATCGGCTCGATCGAGATCGGAAAGCGCGCGGACTTCTGCGTGCTCGAGGACGATCCCCTCGCGCTGCCGCCGGAGCGACTGAAAGACGCGCGCGTCTGCGGCACGGTGCTGGGGGGACGGGTGTTCGAAGCGCCCGATGCCTGACGCGACTCGCGCCCCGGACCGCATCCCGCTCACCGGGGGGGGAGGATTCCTCGGCGCGGGAAAGACCACGCTCCTCAATCACATTCTTGCCGGACTCGCGGGGATTCGCGCCGCCGTACTGGTGAACGATTTCGGAGCCGTTAACATCGATGCCACGCTCCTCGGCACGCGTCCGGGCGGGGTAATCGCGCTCAGCAACGGCTGTGTTTGTTGCTCGATCGGAGGCGACCTCACCGACGCGCTCATCCAGGTGATGTCGCGCTCACCGACGCCCGAATGGATTGTCATCGAGGCGAGCGGCGTTTCCGATCCTTGGCGCATCGCGCAGGTGGGACTCGCCGATCCGGGCCTCGAGCTCGATGGCGTGATCGTACTGGTCGATGCGACCGCGGCCAGCGAGCATGCCCGCGATCCGCTTCTTCGCGACACCCTCGTAAGGCAGCTCATGGCGGCCGACGTGGTGGCGCTCAACAAGGGCGACTTGGCCAGCGAAATTCAACTGCGGGAAGCCCGCGATTGGATTCTGCGAACCGTGCCGGAGCCGCCGATCTTCGAGGTGGCGCACGCCGCGGTGCCGCTCGAGGCGCTCAACGGATTGGCGGCCGCGCGAATGCCCTCCAGGAGCGGCTCTGTGGGCGCCGAGGCACACGGCAGCCACTCGTCGCGGTTCGAATCCGAGGCTCTTCCCTGCGATGGTCGCTACAGCGCCGCAAAGCTGCGAGCGCTGCTCGCGCACATGCCCGCCGGTGTGCTTCGTGCCAAGGGCATCGTCCGCACGGACGAAGCCGATGCCTCGGTCCTGCAATTCTCCGGCCGCCATGGCAGCCTGCGCGCCATCGAGAGTGCCTTGGCCACTGACATGGGGCACGTCGTGGCAATCGGACTGCGTGGACTGCTTCCAGCGCAGGCGCTCCGCGGCGCTCTGGCCGCTGCGCGCCTGCCTGCGTAAGCTTCCTGATCACGCAGAGGGGCTCGATCCGCCCAAGGTCGCGAGGCTAAGGACGCGCCGTCCAGGCGCGCGACAATTCGTCGATGGCCACGATCCGGGCGCCGTCGAAATGAAATGCGTAATGCGCGGACTGCCGGCACGCCGCCAGCACCGGCGGGCGCAGCACCGCAGCGCACAGCCCGCCTTCGTGGCGAACGCTTCGATAGAGGACGCCGTCCGCGCCGGCTTCGCGCAACATATGTCCGAGTCGCTGGCCCGGTGCGTAGTCATCAGGTCGATGGAATTCGGGGTGCTTTCGTACATCGACGAGCTTCGCGTCGAGGTCGCTCAGGTACAGGCGTAGTTCGAGCTGGATCGGACCTTCGCGGGTGCGGCGCAGGAACCGCTCCTGGTGATGGCGGACCTCGGCGAGTGCCGTGTCCAGTGCCTGCGCGCAGTAATACACGCCGAACGATCCGTCCGAGAACCGGCTGCCTTCGGGATTGAGGTGGGTGAACGCGGCCATGATCGGCGTCGTGCCGGGGCCGGCGATGCGATCCTTCGGCGGCACCAGGCGCAGGTCGCTGGCCTCCTCCCGCACGCGGTCGTTCGTCAGCGATTCGAGCACGTAGACGGCTTCGAGATCCTTGATATCGGCCACGCGGTCGAACAATCCGATCGGGGGAAATCGACTGGGGATCAGCCGATGGCTCGGCCGCCATACCGTGTGCCGCTTGCGCAGCCGGTCAGTTCCAGCCGCCGCGCTGGGCATCGAGGTATTGCCTCACGACATAGAGGTCGGCGACGTTGCCCGAGAGCATGCGCTCGAGCGCCGACGCCCCGGCGAACAGCGGCGCCGCGTTCGGCTTGCGGATCCACGCATCGGCCGCCTCGGGCCGGGGGAGCAGGATCTGCAGCGCCTTGTAGATGCCGAGAACATAGGAGACGCGCTCGAGTGCGTCGCGCGACAGCTGTCCTTCGCCGGTGCGCTTCCACAGGAAGTAAGTCGACCGTGGCGGATCGCCCAGGATCCTGCGCGCCTCGGTCGCGTTCAACTTCCACGCGTCGCAGACGCGGAAGAACGTCCGCAGCGCCGGACCGCTCAGATCGGCGGGGGACCATTTGCGGGGGGCGGGGGCCTGGTGTCTTCGGCGGGTGGCGGTGACGGTCATCGAGTGGGTAGTCCAGATCTGGACTTCCTGGTGCTGTTTGTATCAGTATAGACTCTTCGGGAGGCCCCTGCCAGGGGTGCATGCCCGTACCGTAACGCGAAGGAGGATCCGATGGTTTCCAGGATGCTGCAGGCCCTGATGCTCGTCGCGGCCATGCTCGCGATTACGCCCGTGTACGCCGCAGACCCGGCGTCCGCCGAAAAGGCCGAGAAGGTCGTGTGGCACGTCGACTTCGCCGATCCGCGGCGTTTGAGCGCAATGATCCAGAGCGTGAACAACATGGTGACTGCGTACCAGAACGACCTCGCCGACTACGACGTGCGCATCGTGTTCGTCGGCGCCGGCATCCGCTTCCTCACCCGGGACCCGCTCGCCGGGACAGCTTTCGCCGAGGATGCCGAACTCAAGGCGCGCCGCGCCGAGCTGATCCAGCGGCTCGAGCAGCTACGCGACGTGCAGAAAGTGAAGTTGGAGCTGTGCGAGATCACTCGCGAATCGGTCAACCTGCCGAAGGACAAGATCATTCCCGGCGTGCGGCCCGTGCCTTCGGGTGTGGTTCGGATCGCGGAGCTCGAGCACCGGGGATACGCGTATCTGAAGGAGGAATAGCCTCTCATGGATCGCGAGGCCGTTACCCGGGCGGCCTGCCGGGCTTCCCTGGACCGGCGTTCCCCCGCGTCAAGGCCGGAGGTTTTGCAGCGGCCGAAAGCCGCTGGCCTCCAGGTACGCGTAAGTGTCGTTCAGCTCGAGGAGCGGTGGAATGAAGACGACCGTCGCATCCCGGGCACGCGTGAGCAGGACGCGATACGCGTTCGCCCGCAGCTGCCATGGGTTGTGCACTGGCGGTCCACCTCGCTTGTAGCCTCTCGCTCGCCCGATATCCCAGCCGGTTCCCTCCCGCCTGAAGTCGGTTCCCCACGCAAGCAGGACTGCGTCGAGTTCCAGGCCCTGCGCCCCGAATTCGGTGACACAGTCCCGCAGGTGTCGGCACGAGTAGCCACCAGCAGCCTGCTCGTCGTCGCCATACCAGGGTCCATAGCGCAACCGCTTGGTGGACTGAAAGCCGTTCGGCACACCGAATCGCTCGAGGTCGGGGTCGCGGCTTGACGCAACGAGGCCGAATCTTGCGTTCTGGTCGTCGGCGTAGCGATCCCGCAGGTAAGCCTTCGCAACCTCCAGGTCACGCGTGATGCGCAGATCGTAGCCCTCCGCGGCGAGTTGTTCCGCAAGCCTCGATTGCGCGTCGATCGATACTGGGTCTGCAGCGACCAGGCCCGCCACGTAAGCGTGGACACGGGAGGACAAGTGCGACCGGAGACTCTGATTCAGGTCGAGTGCGGGCTCGCTCGTAAACGATAGCTTGCTGAAGGTCTCGGCGAGTGCGGGCGGACAGTGCACGAACCATTCGTGGCTGCCTGGCGATCCAGCGATCGCCCGCGCCCACTGGATCGTTCCGGCCTCTTCTCCCGTATGAATTTCCTGGCCGCCTCCGATCAGACCCACGACGACGCACCACTCCGGAATTCGCTCGGCGAATTCGATGAAGAGCTCCGGTTCCGATCGCGCGGTCTGCGCCATCTCCGGATGCTTGGCCGCCACCATTGCGGCGTCGTAGGCACGCTGGGCCTCGTCGTAAACGAGAACGTGTTCGGACGGCACGCGTTTCCCCGCACCGCTGTGATGCTTGACGTAATCCTTGACGCCACGAACGAAGGTCTTGCCGCTGCCCCCGGCATCCCGCAGCTCGTATTGCAGCACCTCGACCAACGGGCC
>DAHUXO010000116.1 GCA_027307095.1 Betaproteobacteria bacterium
CGTTCTCGCATCGGCCTTGGAGACTTCCGGGTGTGGCGGCATGTGCCAGGGCCCTGCGCCGTGCGCGCCGCTCCTGATCACCGCTGCCACGCGCGACTGGGCGCCTGGCTTGCCCTTGTAGTAGGTCGCGACGTCGGCATAGGCCGGCCCGGCCTTGGGCTCGTTGTTGGCGTGGCATACGTAGCATCTATACTGGTGCAACAGGGCGACGGCCCGCTCGTCGTGCGCATGCGCCGCGCCGGCGCCGACCGGACCTGCAACCAACAGACCTGCAACCAACGCGATACCTGCCCATGAATGTCCGATCGCATCTGCGATGGAACGACCGACGGCATGCGTGAATTCCGGTGATTCCCTGTCCATCATCGGATCATACGGCACGCCTGTGCAGGCGGCTTGACGTGGGTCAACGCGCAAATCGGGAGTAGGGAATGCAGATCGGATTCTTCGGTGCGACCGGGACGGTCACCGGCTCCAAGTACCTGCTGCAGGCAGCGGGCAAGCGCGTGCTCGTCGACTGCGGCCTGTTCCAGGGACTGAAGCAGCTGCGCCTGCGGAACTGGGCGCCGTTTGCCGTCGATCCGGCGTCGATCGATGCGGTCGTGCTGACGCACGCCCATCTCGATCACAGCGGCAGCCTGCCGCTGCTCGTCAAGAGCGGCTTCAGGGGCAGGATCCACTGCACCCCGGCGACGCAGGCGCTGTGCGAGATCCTGCTGCCCGACAGCGCCTGGCTGCAGGAGGAACAGGCCGAGCACGCGAACCGGCACGGCTACTCGAAGCACCGGCCCGCGCTCCCCCTGTACACGCGCGAGGACGCCGACCAGGCGCTGCGGCAGCTCGTGCCGGTGCCATTCGAGCACGATTTCGAGCCGGCGCAGGGCGTGCGCGCGAGGTTCCTCCCCGCCGGCCATATCCTGGGCGCGGCGATGGCGGTCGTCACCGCCGAAGGACGCAGCGTGCTGTTCAGCGGTGACGTCGGGCGGCAGCACGATCTGATCATGCGAGCCCCCGTGGCCCCGCCTGCGGTCGACTGGCTGGTCGTCGAGTCGACCTACGGCGACCGGCGCCACGCGCCTGCCGACGCCGGCGACGAGCTTGCCGACGTGATCCGCCGCACGGTCGCGCGCGGAGGCACCGTCGTCGTGCCTTCGTTCGCGGTCGGGCGCGCGCAGGCGCTGCTGTATCTCGTGCACAGGCTCAAGGCCGACGGCCGGATTGCCGAGAGCCTCCCCGTCTACCTGAACAGCCCGATGGCCACCGACGTCACCGGGTTGTACCAGCAGTACCGCAGCGAGCTCCGGTTGACGCGCGAGGAGACGCAGGCGATGTGCAACGCGGCGAAGTTCGTGAACAGCGTCGAGGAGTCAAAGGCTCTCAACGAAGGCTCGTGGCCGCGCGTCATCATCGCGGCGAGCGGGATGGCGACGGGCGGCCGGGTCCTGCATCACCTGCGCGCGTTCGCGTCCGATGCGCGCAACACCGTCCTGTTCTCGGGTTACCAGGCGGCGGGCACGCGGGGACAGGCGATGGTCGACGGCGCGAAGGAGATCAAGATGTTCGGCGAGTACGTTCCGGTGCGCGCCGAGATCGCGATGCTCGATTCGCTGTCGGCACATGCCGACTATGCGGAGCTGCTCGACTGGATGCGCGGCTTTCCCAGGGCGCCGGCGATCACCTTCGTCACCCACGGCGAGCCGGTCGCTGCCGATGCGATGCGCCTGCACATCGAGGAGTCGCTGAAATGGCGCTGCACGGTCCCCGAGTATCTCGAGCGCGTCGAGCTGGAGGTTCCGGACCGGTAGGCGCCCGGAAGGCGGTCAGTGCCGTCCGGCGAAGCGGGCGTAGAACACGCGCTTGATGAGCTCGACGAGCGCGAGATATGCGCTCGTCAGTCCGACGAGGATGACGAAGAACTCGGCCGGTAGCGCCTGCAATCCGAAATAGCGTCCGAGACCCGTGAACGGCAGCGCGATGGCGGACGCGACCACGGCGAGCGAGCTCGCGGTGAGCGCCGGGTGCGGTCCGCTGGCGAGCGGACTGCCGCGCGTGCGGATGACGAAGATGACGAGCACCTGGGTCGCCAGCGACTCGATGAACCACCCGGTCTGGAACAGCGTCTCGCCGGCGTGCAGCACGGCGAGCAGCACCCAGAACGTCAGGAAATCGAACAGCGAGCTGACCGGCCCCACGATCCACATGAAGCGCCGCAGCAGCCGCAGGTCCCACTTCTGCGGAGCGCGCAGCTCGTCGGGGTCGACGCGATCGAAGGGGATCGCGACCTCCGACAGGTCGTAGAGAACGTTGTTCAGCAGGATCTGCGTCGGGAGCATCGGCAGGAACGGCAGGAACAGCGACGCGCCGGCCATGCTGAACATGTTGCCGAAGTTCGAGCTCGTTCCCATCATCAGGTACTTGCGGATGTTGGCGAACGTTCTGCGCCCCTCGACGACGCCGTCGTGCAGCACGTGCAGGTCGCGCTTGAGCAGGATGAGATCGGCCGCGTCCTTGGCGACGTCGACCCCGGTGTCCACCGACAGGCCGACATCGGCGGAGTGCAGCGCGGGCGCGTCGTTGATGCCGTCGCCCAGGTAGCCGACCACATGGTCGCGGGCCTTCAGCGCAAGCAGGATGCGGTTCTTCTGCGTCGGGTTGACGCGGCAGAACAGGTTGACGCCGTCGACCCGCGCCTGCAGCGCGGGATCGCTCAGCTTCGAGATCTCGGCGCCGGTCAGCACGCCGTCGACGCGCAGGCCGATCCGCTCGCAGATGTACTGGGTGACGAGCTCGCTGTCGCCGGTCAGGATCTTGACCGCGACGCCGTCGCCGACCAGCGCCGCGATCGCCTTCGCGGCCCCGGCCTTCGGCGGGTCGAGGAAGGCCGCGAATCCCGCGAACACGAGCCCGGTCTCGTCGCTGACTCCGGCGTGCTCGCGGTCGCGGCCGACCACCCGGTACGCGATCCCGAGAGTGCGCAGCCCCTCGGTGCCGAGAAGCTCGAGCTGCCGACGCGCATCGTCGCGCGCGCCCGCGTCCCAGGCGAGGACGCCGCCCCCGGCGTCGGCCTGGTAGTGCGTCGACAGCGCCAGCACCTCCTCGGGCGCCCCCTTGACGACCAGCATCCGCGCCTCGCCGTCGTCGACCAGCACCGACACGCGGCGGCGCTCGAAATCGAACGGGACCTCGTCGACTTTGCGCCAGCGGCGGATGTCGAGGTGCTCGTGCGCGAGGATCGCGTCGTCGAGCGGGCTCTTGAGCCCGGTCTCGAACGTGCTGTTGACGTAAGCCAGCGTCAGCACCTGCGGGCTGTCGCGGCCCCGCGCGTCGACGTGGCGCTCGAGGACGATGCTTCCCTGGGTCAGCGTCCCGGTCTTGTCGGTGCACAGGACGTCCATCGATCCGAGGTTCTGGATCGAGGCGAGCCTCTTCACGATGACATGCTTCTTCGCCATTTCCAGCGCGCCGCGCGAAAGCGTCACCGACATCACCATCGGCAGGAGCTCGGGCGTGAGCCCGACCGCCAGCGCGATCGCGAACAGGAAGGACTCGAGCAGGGGCTTGTGGGTGAGCGTGTTGACCATCAGCACGAACAGCACCATCAGAACGGTGAGCCGCATGATCAACATGCCGAAGCGCCGGGTGCCGATCTCGAAATCGGTCGGCGGCGGCTCGAGGCTCAGCGTGTGCGCGATCTCGCCCAGCGCGGTGGCTTTGCCGGTGCGACAGACGACCATTTCGGCACTTCCGCTGACCACCGACGTGCCCATGAACAGCGCATCGACCGCTGCGGTGATCTCCGACGGGGGCGCGGGCGTGGGGCCCGGCCGCTTTTCCACCGGATAGGACTCGCCGGTCAGCAGCGCCTGGTTGACGAACAGGTCGCGCGCTGCGAGCAAGCGCCCGTCGGCCGGCACCAGGCTGCCCGCAGCGAGCATCACGACATCGCCAGGTACGACCTGTGCGGTCGGCAGGTCCCGTGCCATGCCGTCGCGCAGCACGCGGGCGCGCAGCTGCACCGACTGGCGCAGGCGGCGCGCCGATTGTCCGGCCCGGTATTCCTGCACGAAGTCGAGGACGACCGACAGCAGCACCATGCCGGCGATGATCGCGAAGCTCGCGACGTCGCCGGTCAGCGCCGACACCCCGCTGGCGGCAACGAGGATCAGTACCAGGGGATTGCGAAAGCGCCTGAGGAACTGGATGACCAGCGGGCGCTCGGTCGCCTCGCGCAGCTCGTTGCGCCCATGCCGCTTCAGCTTGCGGCGCGCTTCGGCCGAGGTGAGCCCGGTCGGCCGGCTGCCGAGCTCGTCGACGAGCTCGGCGAGCGGCGCCTGCCACCATGCCGCATCCGCGTCCGAGGCATTCGCAGTCATGATCGCTGAGGACCGGAATCGGGCGGCATGGCGGCCATCTTACGCGCGCAGCCATGGAAAAATGCAACGAGGAGTGTTCCATCCAGTGCATGGCAGAATGCGATGCGCGCGCTCATCGTGGCGGTGATGCCCTCGACTACGACATGCATTGATGGACGACGACTCGAACCTGAATGGCGAAACGCGCGTCATCGCGATCATCGGGGATCCGATCGCGCAGGTGAAGTCGCCCGCCGGCGTCACGCGCGCCCTCAATGCGCGAGGCCGCAACGCCGTCGTCGTGCCGATCCACGTCGCGCCCGCGGATGTCGATGCATTCATCCGCGGCGTGAGCCTCGCGAAGAACTTCGACGGCATCATCGTCACCGTACCGCACAAGTTCGCGGTGTACCGGCAATGCGCGACGGCGACCGAGCGCGCGCACTTCCTCGGAGCGGTCAACACGCTGCGCCGCAATCCGGACGGAGGCTGGCATGGCGACCAGCTCGACGGCGAAGGATTCGTCGCCGGCCTGCGCGCTGCCGGCTGCCGTCCCGAAGGGCAGCGGGCGCTTCTGGCCGGTGCGGGTGGCGCAGGTTCGGCCATCGGGCTTGCGCTGCTCGAGGCCGGGGTCGCGATGCTTGCGATCCACGACGGCGACGCCGAGCGCCGCGATGCGCTGCTGCTGCGGCTCGGTGATCGCTATCCCGGGAAGGTCGTCGCAGGCTCGGCCGATCCCGCGGGCTTCACGCTGATCGCCAACGCGACCCCCTCGGGAATGCGCGCGGGTGATCCGCTCCCGGTCGAGGCCGGAAAGCTCGAGCGGGGAATGTTCGTCGCCGACGTCATCACCCGGCCCGCGGTGACGCCGCTTATCGGGGCGGCACGACGCATCGGCTGCGGCACGCAGGTGGGGGCCGGCATGTTCGAAGGCGTGTCGGCGCTGATGGTCGACTACCTGCTCGCCCCCACTTCGGGCGCCCGCTGATGGCTTCGGATCCGCCGCGGGTCTCCACCGCCGCCTGCGACCTGCTCGTCGTCGCCGCGGGCATTCGCGAAGGCATCGACGGGCCACGGGCCTACCTGCGGCATGAGCTCGGCGATCGCTACGACCCGGCGCGCGTCGACGCGTTCCTCGAACAGGGTCCGCGGATGGTCGAGTTCTTCCAGTCGCGGACTTCGCTCGCGTTCATCGACGGCAACGCGGTTCCCGATTTCCACGCCGAAAGTCCCGGGGCGCGCGAGGGTGGCCGCTCGGTATGCGCGGCGCCATTCGACGCGCGCGAGCTCGGCCCGCGCCTTGCGCAGCTGCGTCCGCCGCTGGACCTGATCGCGCCCTGGGGCATGGGCATCGCCGTGGGCGCGGACCTCTCGCATTTCCTGAATGCGATGCGGTCGTGGCGCTCGTTCGTCCATGTGTCGAAGCGCGT
>DAHUXO010000125.1 GCA_027307095.1 Betaproteobacteria bacterium
CAGCAGCCTGATCGTGACGCTGGGCATGGGCATCCGTTATGGCTTCGGCCTGTTCCTGCAGCCGATGACGGCGGACCTGCACTGGACGCGCGAGACGTTTGCGCTGGCGATCGCAGTGCAGAACCTCGTGTGGGGCGCGACGCAGCCCTTCGCTGGCATGGTGGCCGACAAATACGGCGCAGGCCGGGTCGTGCTTGGGGGCGCGCTGCTGTACGTACTGGGTCTCGTCGTGATGGCCCATCCGACGACACCGCTGTCTTTCGTGCTGTCGGCGGGCGTGCTGGTCGGTACCGGCTTGTCCGGAGTGACTTTCAGCGTCATCGCCGGCGTGCTGGGCCGCGCGTTTCCACCCGAGAGGCGCAGCATGGTCCTCGGCATCTCGACGGCCGCGGGCTCGTTCGGTCAGCTCGCGCTGTTGCCGCTGACGCAATGGCTGCTCTCGCATGTCGGCTGGGTTGGCGCGCTGGTCGCGCTCGGCGGCGTGGGCCTCATCATGGCGCCGCTGGCTGCCGCCGTCGTCGAGAAGCGCGTCGCGCACGAACACGCGCACAGGCAGTCGGCCGGCGAGGCGATGCGCGAAGCGATCGGCCATCGGGGCTATGTCCTGCTGACCACCGGCTTCTTCGTGTGCGGCTTCCAGGTCGTCTTCATCGCCGTCCATCTGCCGGCGTACCTCGCTGACCGGGGCATGGCGCCGGGCATCGCCGTCACCGCATTGGCGCTGATTGGCTTGTTCAATGTGATCGGAACCTACATCGCAGGAAAGCTCGGTGCGCGAATGCCCAAGCACCACATCCTGTCCTTCATCTATTTCGCGCGCGCAGTCGCCATCGCGCTGTTCGTGTTCCTGCCGCTGTCGGCACTGTCGATCTACCTGTTCTCGATCGCAATGGGATTGCTGTGGCTGTCGACGGTGCCGCCGACCAACGGCATCGTCGCGCAGGTGTTCGGCGTGCGCTACCTCGCGATGCTGTCGGGATTCGCATTCTTCTCGCACCAGGTCGGCAGTTTCATGGGTGCGTGGCTCGGCGGCGTGCTCTACGACAGAACGGGCAGCTACGACATCGTCTGGTACCTGTCGATCGCGCTGAGCGTGGCCGCGGGGTTGATCAACCTGCCGATCGACGAGCGCGAGATCCGGCGCCGACCGCAGGTGGCCGTCGGGGGCGGCTGAAGTCCTCGAATCAGGGTCAGACCCCGATTTCCGCTGCGGGCGAGCCAGCGTCAGCGGGGAGCGATCATGTCGATCGCATCGGTGATGATGGTGTCCACGCCCCAACCGAGCAGCTCGGCGACGCGCGCCGGCTCATTGACGGTCCAGGTCGCCACGCGCAGGCCAGCGGCATGGAACTCGTCGACGCGCGCACCCGTGAGAAGCTCGTGATCGAGATCGACGGCGATGCACCCGAGACGAGCGACACGTTCGCGCCAGTCGTCGGGCATCCGGTCGCCCAGCAGCGCCCGCGGCAATGCCGGGACCGCCTCGTACGCCGCGGCCAGCGCCTCCCCCGAGAATGACGACAGCAGCGGCATGGCGTCGGCGCCCGTCCACAGTGCCTGCGCGTCGATCGCGACGGCTGCGCCGGTTTCGCGCTCCCGGCCCGGCGACGGCTTGATCTCGACGTTGACGGCGACGGCGTTCGCGCGGCTCCAGCGGGCCACTGCCGCGAGCGTCGGCAGCGCCTCGCCCGCGTACGTCGGGGAATGCCAGCTTCCCGCATCGAGCTGCGACAGCTCGCGCCAGGTCAGCGCGTCCGCACGACCCCTGCCGTTCGTCGTGCGATCGAGCGTGCCGTCGTGCAGCAGGAACGCGACGCCATCGGCGGAGAGCTTCACGTCGAACTCGGCCATCCGGTAGCCGAGCGCATGACCGACGCGCAACGCGGCCAGCGTGTTCTCGGGCGCGAGCTTGCCCGCGCCCCGGTGCGCGACCAGCTTCGGATAGGGCCAGGCGGATAGCTCGCGCACGTTCGCTCCTCCGAACAATCGGGGTCACACCCCGATAGGATAAATGGGGTCAGACCCCATTCTTATCCAATCAACCAATTACCCGCGTGCGCCGCTCGCGGCGTCGAAGACGAACACGCGCGCCGGATCGGCCCTGACGCAAAACACGGAACCCGCCGCCGGCGCCGTGCCGTGCGGCACGCGCGCAATGACGTTGGTTGGCCCATGCCCGATGTGGACCAGGGCGTCGGCGCCGAGCTGCTCGACCAGCTCGACCGGTCCCTTGACCATCGCCTCGGCCTCGCCGCATGGCACGAGGTGCTCGGGCCGCATGCCGACGCTGACCGCGCGCCCCGCCTCGGGCGCCACATGCGAGCTGCGCGCATCGCCACCATGATCGAGCGCGATCAGACCTCCGCCTTTCGACTTGCCGGGCATGAAGTTCATCGCCGGCGAGCCGATGAAGCCGGCGACGAACACGGTCTGCGGATTCTCGTACACCTCCATCGGCGAGCCGACCTGCTCCGCGCGCCCGGCGTTCATCACGACCATCCGCTGCGCGAGCGTCATCGCCTCGACCTGATCGTGCGTGACGTACAGGCTGGTGGTCGCGAGCTGGCGGTGCATTTTCTGGATCTCGAAGCGCATCTGCACGCGCAGCTTGGCGTCCAGGTTGGACAATGGCTCGTCGAACAGGAACACCGCCGGCTCGCGGACGATCGCTCGGCCCATCGCGACGCGCTGACGCTGCCCGCCGGACAGCTGGCGTGGCGTGCGCTTGAGCAACGGCCCCAGCTCGAGGATGCCCGCTGCGCGCTGGACCTTCTCCTCGATGCCGGCCTTGTCGATGCCGCGCAGCCTGAGTCCGTAGGCCATGTTGTCGAACACGCTCATGTGCGGATAGAGCGCATAGTTCTGGAACACCATCGCGATGTCGCGGTCCTTGGGCTCCAGGTTGTTGACGATGCGGTCGCCGATGATGATCTCGCCCGATGTGATCGCCTCGAGCCCCGCCACCATCCGCAGCAGCGTCGACTTGCCGCAGCCCGATGGCCCGACGATGACGATGAACTCGCCGTCGGCGACTTGCATGTCGACACCGTGGATCACCTCGGTGTCGCCGTAGCTCTTGGTTACCCGCCGCAATTCGACTCTGGCCATCTATTTTTCCGTTTCCACCAATCCCTTGACGAACCACCGCTGCATCACCAGGATGACGGCGGCGGGGGGCAGCAGCGCGAGCATGGCGGTCGCGAGCACGAGCTGCCATTCCACCAGCGTGTCGCCGCCCGCGACCATCCGCTTGATGCCGATGACCACCGTGTACATGTCCTCGCGCGTGGTTATCAGCAACGGCCACAGGTACTGGTTCCAGCCGTAAATGAACATGATGACGAACAGCGCGGCCATGCTGGTGCGCGACAGCGGCAGCAGGATGTCGACGAAGAAGCGCATCGGGCCTGCGCCGTCGATGCGCGCCGCCTCGGCGAGCTCCTCCGGAATCGTGAGGAAGAACTGGCGGAACAGGAACGTCGCCGTCGCCGACGCGATCAGCGGTAGCGTGAGCCCCGCGTAGGTGTCGACCAGCCCGAGCTCGGCGACGACCTTGTAGGTGGGGAAGATGCGGACCTCCACCGGCAACATCAGGGTGAGGAAGATCATCCAGAACACGGTCTTGCGCAGCGGGAACCGGAAATAGACGATCGCGAACGCCGAGAGCATCGACATGGCGATCTTGCCGATGGCGATGGCGAGCGCCATCACCAGGCTGTTCCACATCATCACGCCCACCGGCGCGCCGGAGGCGAGCTTGCTTCCATGCGACAGCACCGCCGCATAGTTGTCGAGCAGGTGCGTCCCCGGCGTCATCTGCATCGGCACGGTGGTGACCTGGTCGAACGACAGCGTCGAACCGACGAAACCCACGTACAGGGGAAGCGCGACGATCGCCACGCCTGCGATCAGGATCAGGTGGCTGATCAGGGTTCCGACCGGGCGGCGCTCGACCATGGCCGTATCAGTACTGGACCCTGCGCTCGACGAAGCGGAACTGGACCACCGTCAGCGAGATGACGATCGCCATCAGGACCACCGACTGCGCGGCGGAGCCGCCGAGGTCGAGCGCCTGCACGCCATCCTGGTACACCTTGAACACCAGGATCGACGTCGCCTGCACCGGCCCGCCGCTGGTGGCGGCGTCGACGATCGCGAACGTGTCGAAGAAGGCGTAGACGATGTTGACGACCAGCAGGAAAAACGTCGTCGGCGAGAGCAGCGGAAAGGCGATGGTCCAGAAGCGGCGCGCAGGGCCCGCTCCGTCGATCGCCGCGGCCTCGATCAGCGACTTCGGGATCGACTGCAGGCCGGCCAGGAAGAACAGGAAGTTGTAGCTGATCTGCTTCCACACGGCGGTGATGACGATCAGCGCCAGCGCCTGGCGCGGGTTAAGCAGGTAGTTCCAGTCGTAGCCCAGTGACCGCATCACGTGCGTCAGGATGCCGAGCGTCGGATTGAGAAGGAACACCCACAGCACCGCCGCGACCGCCGACGCGACCGCGTAGGGCAGGATCAGCAGCGTCTTGTAGATCTTCGCGCCGCGGATCACGCGGTCCGCGAACACCGCGAGCATCAGTGCGACCGCGAGCCCGATGCCGGCGACGAGGACCGAGAACACGGCAGTCACCTGGAACGACGCCAGGTAATGCGAATCCGAGAACAGGTCCTTGAAATTGTCGAACCAGACGAACTGCGTCTTGGCGCCGAACGCATCCTGGATCAGCAGCGACTGATACAGCGCCTGGGCTGCCGGCCAGACGAAAAAGACCAGCGTGACCAGTAGCTGCGGAGCGACGAGCGCGTACGGCAGCCACCGCGACCGGAAGACGACGCGCTTGTCCATGCTCCGCTATGCACCCAAGGGAAACCCGGGACGGAAAAACCGGGACGGACCACGTTTTCTGAAAAACCGGGACGGACCACGTTTTTTGCGAGCACGCCGCCCGTCGTCGGCCGCGGTGAGCGCCGCAAAAAACGTGGTCCGTCCCGGTTTTTCCGTCCCGGGTTTTCGATTGTCGCCCGGTATTGGCGTTACTTGTTCGCCTTCTGGAAGCGCACGAGCTGCTCGTTGCCGCGCTTGACTGCCGAGTCGAGCGCCTGCTTGGCGGTCTTCTGGCCGCTCCAGACCGACTCGAGCTCCTCGTCGATGATGTTGCGGATCTGCACGAAGTTGCCGAGGCGCAGGCCGCGCGAGTTGGCGGTCGGCGGCTTGTTAGTCAGCTCCTTGATCGCGATGTCGGTGCCGGGGTTCTTCTCGTAGAAGCCCTGCTTCTTCGCCAGGTCGTAGGCGGCCAGGGTGATCGGGACGTAGCCGGTGCTCTCGTGCCAGTCGACCTGGATTTCCGGCGACGACAGGAACGTGAAGAACTTGGCGATGCCCTTGTACATGTCCGGGTTCTTCTGGTTCATCACCCACAGCGTCGCGCCGCCGATGATCGTGTTCTGCGGCGCGCCCTTGACGTCGGCGTAGTACGGCAGCGTCGCCACGCGCCATGCGAACTTGGCGTTGGCCTTGATG
>DAHUXO010000130.1 GCA_027307095.1 Betaproteobacteria bacterium
CGCTCTTCGAGGGCGCCATCGGCGCGGACCTCGACGCCGAGGTGCACCGGCGCATCCGAGAGGCGACCGTTGGCAACATCGTGCTTGGCGACGCCCGATTCCAGGCACAGGTTGCCTCGACGGTCGGTCGACGGGCGAGCCGAGGGACCCCAGGGCGGCCGCGCCGCTGCGCCGTCCCCGTAGCGCCCACGGTGCCCGATCCGGACTAGGCCCCTGCGGACCGGGCAACCCTGTATCCGCAGGTATCCGGCGCCCCTGATTCCAGCGCCAGCAATTGCGCCGCAGCCGGCCTCGCCCGGCGCTTCCTGCAAAACGTGCTGCGTCCCCGATTAAAAGCGTGGTGCGTCCCTGTTTTTGGTTCGAAACGTCGTCGCGAGGCGACAGATTCCGCGTAAATTCGTTCGCAACCCCTTGCGCGGCAAGGATTTTTTGCGGATTACCCGCGCGCCGCGTGCTATGATGACCGACTCGCTTTCCACGCTCCGGACTTGATCTCAGACCCCGAACTGTCGACGGCCCAGCCGCCTGCCTCCGCCCGCAGGCGCCTGGGTGAAATCCTGATCGAGCGCGGCAAGCTCGATCAGGCGAATCTCGATCGCGCGCTGCGGCTGCAGGGCGAGAGCGGCGAGAAGATCGGTGCCCTGCTGGTGACGCTGGGCCATTGCGCCCAGCGCGACGTCGCCGAGGCGCTCGCGACGCAGCTCGGGCTGTCGCTGGTCGAACCGGGCGGCTACCCGGAGTTCCCGATCCTCGAGGAGAGCGTCTCGGCGCGCTTCCTGCGCGAAGCGCATGCGCTCCCGTTGCGCGAAGACGAGGCGGAGGTCGCGCTGGCGATGGCCGATCCCACCGACGCCTACACGATCGGCGCGTTCGAGATGGTGACCGGCCGCAGCGTGCGTCCGATGGTCGCGATCCCGACCGAGCTCGATGCGGCGCTGGAGCGGCTCTACGGAGCAGGCAAGTCGGCGGTCGGCCAGCTGATCGGCGACGTCGAGACCCGTCCCGACGAGCTCTCGTTCAACGCCGACGTCCAGCAGCTGAAGGATCTCGCGTCCGAGGCCCCGGTCATTCGCCTCGTTTCGCTGCTGATCACCAACGCGCTGGAGTCGCGCGCCTCGGACATCCACGTCGAGCCGTTCGAGAACCGGCTGATCGTCCGCTACCGGATCGACGGTGTGCTGCACGAGGTCGAGTCGCCGCCGAAGCGTCTGTCGGCGGCGGTGATCTCGCGGATCAAGATCATGGCGAACCTCGACATCGCCGAGCGCAGGCTGCCGCAGGACGGGCGCATCCGGCTGCGCGTGCAGGGCAAGGAGATCGACCTGCGCGTCTCCACGGTGCCGACGATGCACGGCGAATCGGTCGTGATGCGGATCCTCGACAAGGGCGGCGTCGCGCTCGATTTCCACCGGCTCGGCTTCGAGGAAGACACGCTGAAGGCGTTCCTCGATGCGCTGATGCAGCCCCACGGCGTCCTGCTGGTCACCGGGCCGACCGGCTCGGGCAAGACGACGACGCTGTACACGGCGCTGGACCGGCTGAACCAGCCCGACGTCAAGATACTGACCGTCGAGGATCCGGTCGAATACCAGATGGCGGGCATCAACCAGATCCAGGTCAAGCCGCAGATCGACCTCACGTTCGCGAACGCGCTGCGCTCGATCGTGCGCCAGGATCCCGACGTGATCATGATCGGCGAGATCCGCGACCTCGAGACCGCGCAGATCGCCGTGCAATCCGCGCTGACCGGCCACCTGGTGCTGTCGACCGTGCACACGAACGACGCGCCGTCGACGGTCAACCGCCTGCTCGACATGGGGGTCGAGGACTACCTGCTGACGTCGACCGTCGTCGGCATCCTGGCGCAGCGCCTCGTGCGGACGCTGTGCCCGCAGTGCAAGGAGAGCTACGTCGCGCTGCCTGAGCTCGTCCTGCAGATGAACCTCCGGCGCTATTCGAGCGAGCGCGAGATCACGCTGTGGCACGCCAAAGGCTGCAGCCATTGCGCGAACACCGGCTACATGGGGCGCATCAGCATCCTGGAGATGATGCCGATGACCGACGCGCTGCGCAGCCTGGTCATGAAGCATGCGTCCGCGACCGACCTGCGCGCCGAGGCGATCCGCGAGGGCATGGTGCCGATGTACGAGGACGGGCTGCGCAAGGCGCTCAAGGGCGTCACGACGTTCGAGGAAGTGTTGCGCGCGACGCGGGAAGATTAGGCTAGGCCCCGGCCCCGATGCCCCTGTTCAGCTATCGCGCCGTCAGCGCGTCCGGCAGCGTGTCGAGCGGCGAGCTCGAGGCGGCGAACGAGTCGGAGATCGTCGACCGCCTGCGCGACCAGGGCCTGATGCCGATGCAGATCGCGCAGGCGCTCGGCGCCGCGCAGGCCCCGGGCGTGCGCGGCAAGGCCGTCGCCGGGGCGCGTTGGTTCCAGCCACGCCGCGTGACGCGCGACCACGTGCTCTCGATCACGCGCGAACTGGCGACACTGCTGCGCGCCGGGTTGCCGCTCGACCGCGCGCTCGAGCTCCTGATCAGCCTCGCGCCGACCCTGCCGGTCGCGGTGATGCTGCAGGGCGTGCGCGACGACGTGCGCGGCGGCAAGGCGCTGTCGCAGGCGCTCGATGCGCGCCGCGACATCTTCTCGCGCTTCTACGTGAACATCGTGCGCGCGGGGGAGGCGGGCGGCGCGCTAGGCACGGTGCTGCAGCGCCTGGCCGAGACGATGGATCGCAACAAGGAGCTGCGCGAGTCGGTGCGCTCCGCGCTGATCTACCCGACGATCCTCGTGGGCGTGGCCGTGATGTCGGTGATGATCCTGCTCGTGTTCGTCGTCCCGCAGTTCCAGTCGACGTTCGCGCAGGCGGGCAAGGCGTTGCCGATTCCGACGCAGATCGTGATCGTCACCGGGACGTTCCTGCAGAAGTGGTGGTGGGCGATGATTCCGGCGATTGCGCTGTTCGTCCTGTGGTTCCGCCGCCGCGGACGCAATCCCGCGGTGCGCCGCGTGCGCGATTCGCGCCTGCTGCGCATGCCGCTGCTGGGCGACCTGATCGGGAAGATCGAGGTCGCGCGCTTCGCGCGCACGCTGGCGACGCTGATCGGCAACGGAGTGACGCTGCTCGCGGGGCTCGCCATCGTCAAGGACACGATGGGCAATGTCGTGCTGTCGGGAGCGCTCGAGGGCGTCATCGCGAAGCTGCGCGAAGGCAAGGGTTTCGGGCGCCCGCTCGCGGAAACGGGCCTCTATCCGCGGCTCGCGACGCAGATGATCCTCGTCGGCGAGGAGAGCGGGCGCCTCGAGGAGATGCTGTCGCGCGTCGCCGACGTCTACGACCGCGAGGTCGCGGTTGGGATCAAGCGCTTCCTCGCGGTGCTGGAGCCGGTGCTGATCCTCGGGCTCGCGGTCCTCGTCGGCGGCATCGTGTTCTCGGTCCTGCTCGGCGTCATGGGCATGAGCGAACTCGCGATCTGATTTCTGTCTAACCATTCCTTTACGTGCGAAGGGCCGTTCCTGCGCCCGACGCGCGCCAGCCACAGGGAACGAACATGATGATGAAACATCGTCTCCAGGACGGCCGCCGCGTCGCCGAACGCGCGCCGGTGCGTGCGCGCGGCATGACGCTGATCGAGATCCTCGTCGTGCTGACGCTGATCGGCGTCGTGCTCGGCATCGTCGGCAGCAACTACCTCGGCAAGAGCGAGCAGGCCAAGGCCAAGGCGGCGAAGATCGAGATCGAGCAGATCGGCCAGGCGCTCGATCTCTACAAGCTCGAGATCGGGAACTACCCGACGACGCAGGAGGGATTGCAGGCGCTGGTGGTCGCACCCGCGGGCGCCAGCAACTGGGCGGGGCCGTACTGGAAGCGAAACACCGTGCCCAAGGATCCGTGGGGCCACGACTACGTCTACGCGTCGCCCGGCACGCACGGTGCCTACGACATCATGTCCTACGGCGCCGATGGCAAGGAAGGCGGCGATGGCGTGAATAAGGACATCACCAGTTGGGACGCCAGCAACTGACCGTGGCCCCGACGTGGCACGCCGGAGGGCGCTCGCGCGGCCTCACGCTGCTCGAGCTCCTGATCGTGCTGGTGCTGATGGGGGTGGTCACCGCGTTCGTGTTTCCGATGTTCGGCGGACCGGTGTCGACCAGCGAGTTGCGCGGCTCCGCGCGAGCGCTCGCCGCCGGGCTGCGGATGGCGCGCAGCGAGGCGGTGTCGCAGCGCCGCGAGATCTTCCTCACCCTCGACGTCGCGGGCAAGCGCTTCAAGGTCGGTGACGATCCGCGCGAGCACGCGCTGCCCAAGCGGGTGGAACTCAAGCTCTTCACCGCCCAGAACGACCTCGTCAACGACAAGGTCGGCGCGATCCGCTTCTACCCCGACGGCGGCAGCAACGGCGGGCGCATCACGATCGCGTCGGGGACGCGCAAGTTCGACATCGACGTCGACTGGCTGACCGGTCGCGTCGCGATCGCCGACTGAAGATGCGAATGCGCCGCCGCGCCCATGCCGGCTTTTCGCTGCTCGAGGTGCTGGTCGCGTTCGTCATCGTCGCGCTCGTCGTGACGGCGCTGTTCCGGCTCTACGGCGGCGCCATGAGCAACATGTCTGCCGCCGACGACTGGACGCGGGCGCTGCTCGTCGCGCAAAGCCGGCTCGCGGCCGCGGCGGCCGCGCAGCCGCTGCGCGAGGCGACCGAGACCGGGACCGAGGACGACGGCCGCGTCGAGTGGAGCTCGTCGGTCGTACCGTACGTTCCGCCGGACGCCAACGCGGACCTCGAGCAGGCCTCGCAGACGATGCCCACGCGCCTGTATCGGATCAGCGTCGACGTGCGCTTCCCCGGCATCGGCGACAAGCGGCGGTCGCTGTCGCTGTCCACGGTCGCGATCGGTCCGAGGAATCCGGCATGAGCGCCGAAGGGCCGTCCCGAGGCGCGAGTTGCGCCCCCTCCGGGTGCAGCGCAGCGGCACATGCCGCAAGCGTGGGGGTCGTCCAGTGACCGCGCCGCGCGAGGCGAATGCCGAGCGAAGGCCCGAAGGGGGCGTCGGCGCGCGATTGCCGCGAGGCCGACTCGCCGATGGCGGCCAGGCGCGATGCTCCAGGGAGGCCGAGGGCGTGAGCATCGGGCGCGCCCGCGGCTTCACGCTGCTCGAGCTGACGATCGCCCTGGTCCTGCTCGCGCTGCTTTCCGCCGTGCTGTTCGGCTCGCTGAAGCTCGCGGGACGCAGCACCGACAGCGGCGAGGCGAAAGCCGATGCGGTGTCGTCGATGCGGCTTTCCGAGGATTTCCTTCGGTCCAACCTCGCACAGGAGCATCCGCTGCGGATGCGCAAGATCGTCCAGTTCCCGCTGCTGTTCACGGGCAAGAGCGACGAGTTGCGCTACGCGTCGGAGCTCCCCGCGCGCGTCGCGGGAGGCGGGATCTGGTTCTATCGCCTGGTCGTTCGCGGCGACGAGGCGAAGAGCCCGCTGGTGCTCGAGCGCGTGATTCCCGACCTCTCCGCGGCGTCGATGCCCGAATTCGACGGCGCCGACCGTTCGGTGCTCGCCGACGGCATCGCGAAGCTCGCGATCGGTTACTTCGGGCGCGGGCCAGGCGATGCCGATGCCGTGGCACCGACCTGGCGCGACCAATGGGACGACACGCAGCGCCTGCCGCTCCTGATCCGCATCGACGTCACGCCGAAGCGCGGCCGTCCCTGGCCCACACTCTACGTTGCGCCGCGCGAGGCGCCTGAAGCGGGATGCAGGGCCTGGGACCAGGCGGGCGGACATTGCGGGGGCGTCTGACCATGCGGCCGACGACCTGTTGCACGCAGGGCAAGGCGCCGGCGCCGCGACGTCCGCGAGGGCCAGGCCGACGCGCGCAATCCGGGATCGCGCTGGTGCTCGCGCTCTGGCTCACGATCCTCCTGACCGCGATCGCCAGCGGCTTCGCGTACAGCATGCGCAGCGAGGCGCTCGCCGCGCGCAACGCGGTGTCGCTCGCGCAGGCGCGCGCCGCGGCCGATGGCGCGGTCGAGCGCACGGCGTACGAACTGATGCGTCCGCGGATGGTCGGCGCGTGGACCTTCGACGGCCAGCCGCATGCGTGGCAGGACGGCGACGCGTCGATCGTGGCCAGTGCCGTCGACGAGGGATCGAGGATCGACATCAATGCCGCGCCCGATGCGCTGATCAAGAGTCTGCTGATGAATGTCGGCGGGATGGACGATGCCGCGGCCACGGCCCTGGTCGATGCGATCGGGGACTGGCGGGATCCCGACGACCTGCGCCGGCCCAACGGCGCGGAGGCGCCCGAGTACGCCGCGGCGAACCTGAAGTACGGGCCCGCGAACGCCCCGTTCGAGACCGTCGGCGAGGTGTCGCGCGTGCTCGGCATGACGCCCCTGGTGTTCCAGCGCATCCGCGGCGCGATCACCGTGTATTCGCGCCAGCCCGGAATCAACGCGGCGACCGCGGGGCGCACCGTCCTTCTCGCGCTGCCGAACGCGACTCCCGATGCCGTCGATGCCTTCATCGCGCAGCGGGCGCAGGCGATCGCCCAGGGGCTTCCGGTGCCCCCGTTCGCGCCGGCGCAGGCTTTCGTCGGGGGGGCGGCGCCGGTCTGGCGGATCCGCGCCGTGGCGACGATGCCCGATGGTGTAACCTTCGGCCGCGAAGCCGTCCTGCGGCCGTCGCCCGATGTTCGACGGCCCCTGATCACGCTCGCATGGCTCGATGCGCCGCGCGTGTCGCCTGCCAAATCCAACGCTCCTGCCGCCAACGATGCCAACCAGTGACTCGACGTTGTCCGCCGTAACCGCCCATGCGCGCGAGCTCACCCGAAGGCTGGGGCTCGCCGGCTTCGGTCGGTGGTGGGCGCACGAGTTGTGGACATTCGTGCCGGCGCCTGTCCGGGGCTCGCTCGAGCGCCGGCGGGCACGGCCGGTGCTTGCGTTCGACGGCAATGTCGCCACGCTGTGGCGCCCGCAGGTCAACGGTCGTCTGCAGATGGTCGAGGCGGCGAAGATCCCGCTCGACGGGGGCGAGGGGACGGTCGTGGCGACGGGTCGCGCGGCGCTCGCCGCGGTGGGACGACCGGGCGCGGCGGCGACGCAGGTGATCGTCGCGCTGCCGCCGCGCGCGGTGCTGAGGAAGTCGCTGACGCTACCTGCCGCGATCGAAGCCGACCTGCGACCTGCCCTCGCCTACGATCTCGACCGGCACACGCCTTTCAAGGCCGACGACCTCTATTTCGACGCCGTGGTCGTCGATCGCGATGCGACGGGCAATACGCTCACCGCCGATCTCGTCGCGGCGCGCCGAGCGCTCGTCGATCCCATGTTGCGCCATGCGGAGAACTTCGGGGCCGTCGTCACCGCGGTCGTCGCCGACCCGCCCGAGCGCGCGGCGACCTCCCGCGTCAATCTGCTGCCTGACGCGCGCCGCGCGGCGATGCCGGCGTGGACGCGCTGGCAGGTCATCGTACCCGCCGTGCTCCTCGTCGTCCTCGCCTTGGCTGCGCTGGTCCTCCCGCTGTGGCAGAAGCGCCAGGAGGCGATCGCTCTGAACCGGGTCTCCGAGGGGGCCCGGCATCGCGCCGAAGCGTCGGACGCGCTGCGGACCGAGCTCGAGCGCAAGACCGGCGACTACAACTTCGCCCTGCAGCGCAAGTACGAGTACCCGGGCACGGTCCAGGTCCTCGACGACGTCACGCGCATCCTTCCCGACGATACCTGGCTGACGCAGCTCGAATTCCACACCGGGCGCGGCAAGGACGCGACGCGGACCATCGTCCTGCGGGGAGAGTCGGCGAATGCCGGCCGGCTGGTCGCGCTGCTGCAGGATTCGAAGCTCTTCACCCAGGCGGCGCCGCGTTCCCCGACCACCAAGATCCAGCCCGGCCCCGGGGAGATCTTCGATGTCGGTGCGCAAGTCGTTGCGGCGCTCACCCCCCAACCGCGGCCGCTGGACGTGACGCCACGGCCGGCGGCACCGGCGCGTGGGCCCGCTCGCGCGGTGCCGGCGCCCACTGCTCCGGCCGTCACGCCGCCGCCGAAAGCCGGCACCGGTGCGACCGCGGCGCAACCCCAACCGGCAGCGCAGGGCGCCCAGCGCGTTCCCATCGAGGCCGCACCGCCGCAGGCCGCAGTGCCGGCACCACCGCCTCCGCCGCCGGACTTCGGGCCAGCCGAGCCCGCGGGCGGCAATCCGTTGCCGGAGGGGCAATGACGATGACGCCGGGGATCGTCAAGAAGCTGCCGGCGTCCCGGCAGCGCGCGCTTGCGCTGCTGCTGTTCATCGCGGCGGTCGCCATCGTGCTGGCCGTCGTGCTGGGCCCGGTCATCCTGCTTCACCGACATTACGACCGGGCGATCGCCGAGACCTCGGATCGGCTGCGCGTCTACGAGCGCGTCGCTGCGCAGGCGCCGCAGTTGCGGGCGGCGCTCGCGGCGATGGACCAGCGCAACGGTCGCCGCTTCTATCTCGCGAACACGGCAGCCAATCTCGCCGGCGCCGAAGTGCAGGAGCTGGTGAAGGCGGCGATCGAGAGCAACGGGGGCAGGATCACGACCAGCCAGAATACGACCCCGCGCGAAGACGGGCGCTTTCGCGAGATCGGCGTCAACGTGCAGTTTTTCGCGACGACGCCCAACCTGCAGAAGATCCTGATGGCGATCGAGACCCACGTTCCGTATCTGATCGTCGACAACCTGACGGTCAGGCCGCTGAATGCGTTTCGCGGTTTCAAGCCGGCCCCCGGGCAGGAGCCCGAGCTCAACGTCCAGCTCGATGTCGGGGGCTGGGCCTATCCTGAGGCGGCGAAACCGGTCGCAGCAGCCGCGAAGACGTCGTGATGCCGTCTGGAGCCATCCGATGAACGAGAACCGGTCCTTGCGCAGCCTGGTCCTGTGGGTCGTACCTTTCGCGCTGGTGCTCGCGATCCTGGGATGGGAGACGGACTGGGGCGACGGCGTGAGCCTCCCGGTCCCGGGCGCGGGAGCGCCCGCGCCCCAGCCGGTCGATGTCGTGCTGATGCCCGAGTACGCGCTCGACGGCGGCCTTGCGGCCCGCAAGGAAACGGTCGACCGCGTGCTGTTCAATCCCACGCGGCGGCCCGCGCCCCCGGCGACCCAGACCGCGGGGGGCAATTCGGCGATTCCCCGTGGCAAGTACGTGCTGACCGGCACGACCGTGGCCGGGGACGTCGCGACCGCGATGTTGCGTGAAGTCGCCGGTGGCAAGTCCCACACGGTGCGCAAGGGCGACAAGATCGACGGCGTGCTCGTCGCCGACGTGACCCCGACCAGCGTCAAGCTCACCCTTGGCGGCGACTCGGAAGAACTGCAGCTCAAGGTCGCGCTGGGACCGGCCACGACCGCGCCGGCACCGGTGGCCGGTGCGGCGATACCGGGCATACCCGTCGCCGGTGGGTCCGCCGCGCTGGCCCGGTTGCCGCGGCAGAACCACATCCAGCAGCCCGCCGTGGCCACGCCACC
>DAHUXO010000132.1 GCA_027307095.1 Betaproteobacteria bacterium
CGACGATGAAAGCCAGCACCAGGCTTCCGAGCAGCCAGAATGCCAGGAACAGAGTCGGACTCCGCATCCCGCTTGCGACCGCGTCAGCCAGCGGGGAATCGCCGCAGGATTACGGTGTCGTCCATGGCTGCGTCAGCCCCAGGAGCGGCGCTGGCATCCTGTCGCCGTGCACGACGTAGGCAGGCGACAGCGTCTTGAAGCCGTTGTGCGCGGAGATCCTCTGCCCCTCGGGCCCGAGAATGAACTTCGCGAATTCGATCGCGGCCCCCTTGTGCGGGGCGTTGAGCGGAATCGTCAGCGCATAGACGATGGGCTTCGCGGACAGTGCCCCGTTCCTGGTATGCACGACCGATTTCGAATAGTCGGCCGAGTACTTCGGATCGCTGAGGTCGATGGCCGCGGGCAGCTTCAGGTATTCGAAGTGGTGCTGCAGCGCGTCGGAGCGATAGATCGCGAGGTAGTCGATCTGCCCCAGTTGCAGCGCAGAGATGAGGTCGGTCTCGGTGTCGCGGATGTTCGTCTCGGGCGCGTTCCTCAGGACCGCATCCGCGAGGCCCGGCCGATGGTAATGCGTCGCGGCGAGGCCGAGCATCTGCAGCGTCTGGTAGCCCGACGGATCGGTGTCGGGATTGGAGCGGCCGATCTCGACACCCGGGCGCGCCAGGACGTCGTACCAGTTGTCGGCCGTGATCTCCTTCGCGAACTTGCTCTTGGGTGTGTAGATGAACGTGATCGCATTGCCGACGAACCCGGCGTACCAGTCGGCCCAGGCCTGCGACCCGTTGCCGCCGAACATGTACTTGGGGATCACCGTGTAATCCGCCACCGCGACGATGTCCGCCTGCTGCTTCAGCACCGTCACCTGCTTGACCATCTTGACGCTGCCCCCGAACTGCGACTGGATCACGATGTCGGGATGCGACTTCTCGAACTCGCGCGCCATCTCGGTGAACGGCCGGGCGAGCGTGCCCGCCGCGTAGACCGTCACCGTGACCGGAGCCCGCATCGCCGCGCTCGCCGTTCCGGCGCCGGCAATCGCGATCGCGACCATCGCCACTGTCGCCCCGGTCATCAAATCCAACGCCCGCTCGCGCAAGTTCATGTCTGACTTCCTCGATGAAAACGAATGGGTCGCTCAGGCCCGGATCAGATCGGGCCGGGCCGCACCGACGATTCGCCCGCAGTCGCGCAGGTCGTATCCGGCGTAGCGCCCTGCCTGGCGCCGCAACGACCGGCCGCGCAGGACGCCGAGCAGCCGCCGGCAGTGCGCGGATTCGAGCACGTCGCGTGACAGCGCGATGTCGTAGCGCTCCTGCGCCAGCGGCACGAAGTCGAGGTCCCAGGACGCGGCGACCGCCCGCAACCCGGGGCCGACATCGGCGTGCCCGAGGACGATCGCCTGGGCCACGGCATCGTGCGTCGCGACCGAGTTGTCCCAGCCCGCGATCGACGACGGATCGATCGCCGCAGCACGCAACGCGCGCGTCAGCAGCACCCGGGTGCCGGCCTCCCGCTGCCGATTCACGAAACGCAGGTCGTCGCGCAGAAGATCATCGGCGGCTGCCACACGCCTGGGATTGCCCCGCGCGACGATCATGCCGTTCTCCCGCCACGCGAGGTTCACCAGCACCCAGTCGCTCTCCGGAAGCAGCTGGCGCAGGAACGGCGCGTTGTATTCGTTGGTGTCGGCATCGAGCAGGTGCAGCGACGCCGCATCGGCCTCGCGGCGCTGCAATGCCCAGAGGCCCCCGTAGCTGCCGACGAACTGCGCGTCGCAACCGGCCTCGCGCGCGAGCCACCCGAGCAACGGGTCGTCGCTGGCCGCGATCCGCAGCGCGCGTGCGCCATCGCCGCCGCCCGTGCTGCGGCGCGCGCGCCGGGGGCGCGCTGCGTCACCGGATTGCGGCGTCGCGGCGTCCCGCGCCACGGGCTCCGCCTGCGCGAGGCCGAGCGATGCCTCGATCGCTTCGCAGCGACGACGCAGCGCGTCGCCGGCGATGATCCGACCACGGTCACCGGACTCGACCGCGTTGCGGCAGGCTTCGCGCGCCTCGTCCAGGCGGGCGGCGAATCGCCGGCGATTGGCTGCGGCGACGCGCGCAGGCCGGCCGGCTCCCTGCGCGGCCAGTGTCAACTTGACCATCAGCTCGTCGTCGTCCTGCGCGGGCTCGGCGAGCCACGCGGCAACAGCAGCGCGACCGCTGGGCGTGAGTCGGTAGAGCGTGCGGGTCGGGCCACGCTCGCTCCTGCGACGACCGGCGGCCGCGATGAGCCCGTCACGCAAAGCGCGATGCAGGACGCGGTAGAGCTGCCCGAAATCGATGCGCCAGAACGGATGCAGGTCGCGTTCGACGCGGCTCCTCAGTTCGTAGCCGTGGGACGGGCCCCGGGCAAGGAGGGCGAGGATCGGGGCGACGGGTTCCATGGATGCGGTGGTATATGCAATGCATATACTACCATCCGCGTCGAATATCGCGCGCAATGCCCGTACCGACCGGAGGCAGACCGATGTCGATCGACCCGCCCTTCCCCGCCGACGGCGGCTGCGCTTGCGGAGCGGTCCGCTACCGCATGACGACTCCGCCGCTGTTCGTCCATTGCTGTCACTGCCGCTGGTGCCAGCGCGAGACCGGCGCGTCGTTCGCGCTCAACGCGATGATCGAGGCCGATCGCGTGATCGTGTTGAAAGGCGAGCCCGAGATCGTCGACACGCCATCGAACAGCGGCAAGGGCCAGAGGATCTCGCGCTGTCCGCGATGCCATGTCGCGGTGTGGAGCAACTATGCGGGAGCGGGTGACGCCGTGCGCTTCGTGCGCGTCGGCACGCTCGACGATCCGGACCTGCTGCCGCCCGACATCCACATCTTCACGTCGACGAAGCAGCCGTGGGTCGTGCTCCCGCCGGGCGCGCGCGCGGTCGCCGAGTTCTACGATATGGAACGCGAGTGGCCGCCGCAAAGCCTCGAGCGCAGGCGCGTCCTCCGCGCGGCCCACCCACGCTAGCGACGAAGTCATTCGAAGCGACACTTGCTGCAAGGCAGCGAGCCGATCGCGTGAAAGGTGTTGCGCGCACCGTCGACGACAAGCTAATCTTAATGCATGCGGTGCCGGAATTGGCGCCGCCTCGTCGACCAGCGTCGGTCGACTGTTCGTGGCGAAGCAGCACCTTCATCGTCACGGACTGCCAGACAACAAGAAACCGGACGCATCGATTCAACCAGGAGGAGATCGGCGATGAGCCAAGCGTCAGCAATCGGCAGGACTGATCCTGCGTGGGTCCACGCGGAGGCAGCACGCATCAACATACCGGGGCGGCTGGAAAGACTGCCGATGACCTCGTACCAGAAGCGGATCTTCGCGATCGTCGCGACGGCTTGGCTCGCAGATCAGGTCGACGTCGCGCTACTGGTGTTTCTGATCGGGGCGCTCACCGCTTACTTCCATCTGACGCCGGTGCAAATCGGCTATCTGGTGTCGATGACCTTCCTCGGACAGCTGGTCGGCAACCTGCTCGCGGGTACGCTCTCCGATCTCTTCGGCAGGCGGATCGCGTTCCAGAGCACGATGATCGTCTGGGGACTGGCGAGCTTCCTGGCCGCCACCTCCTGGAGCGTCGCCTCGTTGATGGTGTATCGATTCCTGATCGGCGTCGGCGTCGGCGGCGAGGCGCCGGTAGCGCAGGCCGTGCTCTCGGAGATCATTCCGGCCGGACAACGCGCAAAGTACATCGCGTTCATGGAAGGATTCTGGGCAGTCGGGTTCGTGATCTCCGGGGTGATCGCCTACACCGTGCTGCCGATCGCAGGATGGCGCTGGGTGTTCGTGGTCGTCGGCTGCCTGTCGGTGGTGGTGTTCTGGGTCCGGCGCAGCCTTCTGGAGTCGCCGCGGTGGCTGGCGGATCACCGTCGGTTCGATGAAGCGGATGCCGCCGTGTCGCAGATCGAGGCGGCAGTGACCAAGGCCTACGGCCGGGCCCTGCCGTCGCCGAAGCCCTACCTCGGGGAGACGAAGCTGGAAACCCGCAATCCGCTCGCGGTGCTTTTTTCCCGCTTCTATCTCAAGGCGAACGTGATGGTGTTCACGCTGTGGTTCTTCGCGCTGCTCGGGTATTTCGGTCTCACTTCATGGCTGGGCGTCATCCTGGGAGAGCACGGATTCTCGGTGGTGAAATCGATCGGCTTCATCACCTTGATCAGCCTCGGCGGAATTCCCGGCTTCTACGTCGCCGCCCAGATGCTCGAGAGAGTCGGGCGCAAACCAACGACTGCGATCTTCCTGTTTCTGAGCGCCGTCATGGCCTATGTCTACGGGCACTCGACCAGCACGACCACACTGTTCGTCAGCGGCTTCGTGATGCAGTTCTTCATGTTCGGCATGTGGTCATGCCTATACGCGTACACCCCCGAGCTGTATCCGACCCGGGCCCGCTCGACCGGTGCCGGACTCGCCTCGGCGTTCGGTCGCGTGGGTGCGATCACCGGGCCGATCGTCGTCGGCTACATCATCGGCACGGTGGGTCATACGGGCGTGTTCACGCTGGGAGCGGCCAGCTTCGCCATCGCCGCGCTGGTGGTGCTGGTCCTGGGGATCGAAACCCGCGGCAGGACACTGGAGGAAATCTGCCAGATCGAGGAACAAGCGGCTTGATCGACGAAACCCGCCGGTGCGAGGAGCAGGCGGCGTGACGCGACGGGGCTTCGCGGCCCGTTGCGCGGAGCTTCGCTAGCGCAGATACGCGAGCAGCGGCGAACCGACCGGCCGCCTGACCAGCGCGTCCTCGGCGACCCTGGACTGCGCAGGATCCAGTGTTTGCAGCCAGCGAATCTCGCCGCCCACGAGCGCGGCGATCGGGATGCCCTCGCGATAGAGCACGCGATTGCCGGCGAGCGCGGGAACGCGCGTGCCGGGCACCGCGACGCCGACGAGATTCAGCGGGTCGGCGCCGCTGACGCAGACCAGGGCATCGGCCACCGGCGCGCGACGGGTGTCGCGCAGCATTGCCACGGCCTCGGGCAGCGCGAACTGCTCGCCGGTCATCCCGGCGATGAAACGCCCGCCGCGCAGCTCGCCCCGCGCTTCGAGTCTCCGCAGCGCGCGCAGCAGGTCGCGCCAGGGAGGAAGCCACACCGCCTCGCGCTCGAGCATGCGCCAGGCGACGACGCCGTAGCGTCGCAGCAGCGCCCGCGCGATGTGCTCGACCGCATCGGCGTCGAGCGGCGGATCTCCGGCACGGCTTCGCTGTGCGGCGTCGTCGTGCGCGCCGGCCTCGGAATCTTGCGTTCCCCCGGGCGAAGCCGGCCGTCGCACCAGCGACCAGCGTCCGGCATCCTCGATTCCGGGCAGGGCGCCGCGCCGATGACGCCCACCCCCGCCGAGGCGCTTGCGGCGGTCCGAGGGGGTCAACAGGGCGCGCAGGCCCGCGTAGCTGTCGGAGGTCACGACACCGCGCGCGACGAGCTCGGCGAGTGCGTCCTCGACCTGGCTGCGCAGCAGCCGCGTGCCCTCGACGATCTCGTCGTAGAACGATGCGCCGTTGAGGCGCAGGTGCCCGGCGACCGCCTGCGCGCGCGAGCTCATCCTTGCGGGATCCGCAGGCACCGGGGCCGCGCGGGTCCAGGACGGCGCAACGCGGCGCGGCAGGAGCGTCACCGGCGTGGTGCGGATCGGTCCGGCGGCACTCCCGCCGGTGCCCGACGCGCCCGGCGCCAGCCGCGCCCAGACGACGCGGCCCGACAGGCAAAGATCGTCGAGCCACGTGAAGTCGTAGCCGTCGAGGCGCGCGGGCAGGATCTCGGCTTCCCACGACGCGACCGGCGCCTCGAATCCCTGCAACTGCGCGACTACGGCGTCGAGCGCGTCGGGGCCCTGCCGCCGGTCACCGGGATTGACGTGCTGCCAGCGGAACAGGAAGCGCATCAGGTCCTGCCCCGACACCGACTCGATCTCCTGGCGCAGGCGCTTGATCGTGTAGCGATGGATGCGCGCGAGCAGCGCGCGGTCGCAGCACTCCTCTTCCCCCGTGCCGGGTGTGTAGCTTCCGCGCATCGCCATGCCTTCCGCGACCAGCGCCGCCAGCGCGGCCTCGACCTCGGCGTCGGCGACGGCCAACGAGCCTGCGATCGCACGTGGCGTCACCGGACCGAGGCCTTCGAGCCGGCTGCGAACGATCTCGCGGATCGCCTCCTCGCGCGTCCAGGTCCGGCGCGCGAACTCCCCGGGCGCGTCGATCGACGGCGCGCGCGGCGCCCCGGGGTGGACGGCGTCGAATTGCGGCAGGCGCTCGGCGGCGACCCAGAGGCCCAGCGACCCGCGCCGACCCGCGGCTTCCGGGCCTTCCATCGGCGAGCGCTCGCGCGGCACCATGCGGGCGGCGCGGCGCGCGAGCGCGAGCGCCTCGAGCAGCCCGGGCCATTCGACGCCCCTGCGCGCCTCGTCGTCGGCGACGAAACCGAGGCTCAGCAATGCATCGTGCATCTCGTCGGCGTTGCCGACTTCGGGCCAGGCTTCGCTGCGCACACGCTCGATCGCGGCCATGTCGAGACTGCCGAATGCCGTCGCCGTCTCGTCGTTCAGCCAGCGTCGGCCCATCACCGCCTGCGTGCGGCGCTCCTCCAGCGGTGCATCGTCGAGGAACGCGTAAGGCCGTGCGTTGAGGATTTCCATTGCCAGCGGCGACGGTGAGCTCAGGTCGCACGCAACGACGCGAATGGCGCCCGTCTCGATCGCGCGCAGCACGCGTTCCAGGCCTTCGATGTCCATCGCCTGGTGCAGGCAGTCGTCGATCGTCTGGCGCACCAGCGGGTGATCGGGAATCTCGCGCTCGCCGACGACGTTCTCGGCGCAGGCGATCTGGTCTGGAAACACCGCCGCGATCAGGTCGTCGGCGCGCATGCGCTGCAGCGGGGCCGCCACCTTGTGCCCGCCCCTGAAACGCGGCAGCGCGAGCGATATGCCGGCAACCCAGCGCCATCGCGCCGCGAACATCGGTGCCGCGAGCATCGCCTGGACGACAACCTTGCGCACCGTGCTCGAATGCAGGTAGCGCGCGACATCGGCCAGCGGAAAGCTGTGGCTGGTCGACAGCGAGATCACGATCGCGTCCTCGGTCGCGGCAGCCTGGAGCTCGAAATTGAACTTGACGCAAAAGCGCTTGCGCAACGCGAGTCCCCAGGCACGGTTGACGCGGCTGCCGAAAGGCGAATGGACGACGAGCTGCATGCCACCCGACTCGTCGAAGAAGCGCTCCAGCACGATCGCGTCCTGGGTCGGCAGGGTGCCGAGCGCCACGTACGCGGACGCCAGGTAGTCGACCAGCTGGCCCGCAGCGGCACCTACGATGCCGATCCGCGCGAGGCCTGCAATCTCGTCATCGCGGCCGCCGGGCAGGACGCAGCGCACCGCGACCTCGGCGCGCAGCCGCGACACCGCCTGCGACAGCTCGTCGCTGCGCCCGGGCGCCTCGCCCAGCCAGAACGGAATGCCGGGAGCCTGCCCCTGCGCATCCTCGACGCGCAACCTGCCCCCCTCGAT
>DAHUXO010000138.1 GCA_027307095.1 Betaproteobacteria bacterium
CCATCTTGCCGTCGTACCAGATCCATCCGTCGCGGTCAGCCATCGACATGGCGGCCATCTCCTCGTTTCCGAAGCGCGAATTCTAGCCGATCCGGGCGGGGGCCCAGCGCGTGCTCCCACAGCGCGTCGACGGCGGCGCGGTGCGCAGACTGCGGCACCGGGTCGACCCGGGCATGCGGAGCGCCAGTCAGCCGGATCTGATGCTGCAGGCGGCGATACTCGCGGTAGGCATCGGCGGCCGCCGATGCCACGTCCATTGGCAGCAGTCCGGCCTCCGCAGCGATCGAAAGCAGCGCGATGTTGCCGGCATTGCGCGTCAACTCGCGGTGGCGATGCGCGTGCGCGAGCACCAGGTACTGGACGACGAACTCGATGTCGACCATCCCGCTGCGGTCGTGCTTGAGGTCGAATCCCGGCGTCGGGTTCGCGTGACCTGCGGCCATCTTGGTCCGCATATCGACGACGTCGGCCGCGAGCTGCGCCGCATCGCGCGGCATGCACAGCACGTCGTCGCGTATCGACTCGAATGCCGCGCCGATCGCGGCGTCGCCCGCGACGAAGCGCGCGCGCGTCAGCGCCTGGTGCTCCCAGGTCCAGGCCTGCTCGCGCTGGTAGCGCCCGAACGCGGCGAGGCTCGACACCAGCAGCCCCGCGGCTCCGTCGGGCCTCAGGCGCAGGTCGGTCTCGTAGAGGCGGCCAGCCGCGGTCGCGCTGGTGAGCCAGGTGTTGATCCGCTGCGCGAGCCGCGCATAGCGCTCCTGCGCGCCCTCGTCGGCCGGGCTCACCGGATCGGCTTCGTAGAGAAAGACGAGGTCGAGGTCGGATGCGTAACCCAGTTCCTTGCCGCCGAGCTTGCCGTAGCCGACGATCGCGAAGCGCGGCGGTGGCGCCTCGGCGCCCTGCAGAAGCTTCCAGCAGCCGGTCAGCGTTGCGTCGAGGATCGTGTCGGCGAGGGCCGAAAGGTGATCGGCGAGCTGCTCGACGGTCATCTGTCCCGACAGGTCCTGGGAGAGCAGGCGGAACGTCTGCGCGTGCTGGAAGTGGCGCAGCGCGTCCATCGACGCCTCGGCATCGCCGACGCTCGCGTCGAGCAGCCGGGCCAACTCCTGGCGCCACGCACTCCAGTCGGGCGCAGCGAGCAGCACCCGGGCATCGAGCAACTCGTCGAGCAGCAGCGGACGGCGCGTCAGGTAATCGGCGGCCCACGCCGACGCACCCATCAGCTGGGCGAGTCGGGGCAGCAGCGGCGGATGCTCGGTGAGCAGCGCGAGGTAGGCGCTGCGGCCGCTGACGGCTAGGAGCAGCGCGAGCAGCCGCGACACGACGGCAGCCGGCGGCGTGCCGGGCGAGCGCTGCGTGGCTGCGACCGCCAGCAGCCGTGGAACGAGGCGATCGAAGCGATCGCGCGACAGCGCAGGCAGCTGCAGGTAACGCCGTCCTTCGCGCAGGTGCCGGAGGGTCGCGACCAGCGAGGCGGGATCGTCGAAGCCGGCGCCCGCCAGCCACGCCAGGACCTCGTCCGACGCCTGCGGATCTTCCCAGAGCATCGCATACGCATCCCGGGGCTCGCGTGCCGTCTCGCCCGGGGTGTCGAAGACGGCGGCGAACTGGCGCAGCACGCCGCTGCGATGCGCAGCGAGCGCCGCCTCGAACCCGCGTGCATCGTCGAAGCCCATCGTGGTGGCGAGCCGCGCGCGCTCGGAAGCGTCGCCGGGCAGGAGCTGCGTCTGGCGGTCGTCCCGGTATTGCAGCCGATGTTCGAGCGTGCGCAAGAACAGGTAGCCTTGCTCGAGCACTGCGACCGCATGCGGCGCGAGCAGCTGCCGTTCGGCGAGTGCCGCCAAGGCGGGAAGCGTGCCGCGCAGGCGCAGCACCGGCTCGCGGCCCCCGCGCACGATCTGCAACGCCTGCACGACGAATTCGATCTCGCGGATGCCACCGGGACCGAGCTTGATGTCGTCGGCATAATCGCGGCGACGCTCCTGGTCGCGGATCTGCCGATGGATGCCACGCAGGCCCTCGTAGGCATCGTAATCGAGATACTTGCGGTAGACGAAAGGCGTCACCAGCGCTGCCAGCTCGCCGTGGCGATCGCCGGTCAGCGCCCGCGCCTTGAGCCAGGCATAGCGCTCCCAGGCGCGTCCCTGGGTCACCAGATATTGCTCCAGCGCCGCGAACGAAACGGTGAGCGGCCCGCTGTCGCCATAGGGGCGCAGGCGCATGTCGACGCGAAAGACATAGCCGTCGCCGTCGACGTCGGCGAGTGCCGAGATGACCCGCCGGCCCAGGCGGTCGAAGAATTCTCGGTTCGAGACCGGCTTCGGCCCGCGCGTCTCGCCTTCCTCGGGATACGCGAACACGAGGTCGATGTCCGACGAGACGTTGAGCTCGCCGCCGCCGAGCTTGCCCATGCCGATCACGATCAGCGACTGCGGTGTGCCGCTTTCGGCGCCGATGGGCGTACCGTGTGCGGCAGCGAGCGATCGCGCGTGCAGGTCGACGGCGGCACGCAGCGCAACCTCGGCCAGCGTGCTCATCGTGGCCACCACTTCCTCGAACTGGGCGCGCCCGGTCAGGTCGCGGGCCAGGGTGTGCAGGAACACGCGCCTGCGCAATCGCCGCAGGGCGCGGGCAAGCGACGGCGCGTCGCCGCTGGCGACGAGCGTGTCGAGAACCTCCGTCGCGGCCGTCCAGTCGAACCCGCGTGGGAGCGTTGCCTCGATCTCGCCGCGCAGCGCCGGTTCAGCGGTGAAGGCGCGTTCGGCATAGGCGCTGAACGCCAGCGCAGGCTCGAGGTCCATCGGGGGCAGGGTCGTCGGCGGAAAGGGCATCTGCAGCCGGCCGCGCGGCCGGGATGCCGAAGGGCATCCGTTACAATCGCTCGCAGGACGGATTTCCTTTCATTATGCCTTCGACCGAGTCGCCGCCACGTCGGATCGACCGCGTGCTGCGGTTTGCCGGAATGGCGATACTCGTGGCGGTTGGGGCGTTCTGCGTCCTGCTGCTCTCGATCCGGCTGATCGTGTTCCCGCAGGTCGAGGCGCACCGCGTGGAAATCGCGCAGTGGCTGGGTGCCAGGATCGGGCAACCGGTCGAGATCGATGCCGTGCAGACCGGTTGGGACGGCTGGAATCCCAAGCTGTCGATACGCGGGTTTCGTGTGCGCGACCGCGCCGCGGCGGCGTCGCCGCTGCTCGATCTCCCGCGCGTCGACCTGGTGATCGCGTGGACGTCGCTGCCACTCCTGGACCTGCGCCTCAAGGAGCTGCTGATCGATTCGCCCCGGCTCTGGGTGCGCCGCGACGTGCAGGGGCGCATCCACGTCGCCGGCGTCGAGGTCGACACGCAGGCGGCGGCGGATGATTCGGCTTTCGCAGACTGGCTGCTGCGCCAGCCGCGCGTCCTGGTCCGCGACGCGCTGGTCGTCTGGAACGACGAGTACCGCAATGCGCCAGAGCTGATCCTCGATCACGTCCAGTTCCGGCTCGAGAGGCGTTTCGGGCATCGGCGCATCGGTCTCACCGGCGTACCGCCTTGCGAGCTCGCCGCGCCGCTGGACCTGCGCGCCGATCTCACCGGTGGATCTCTCAAGGACTGGAAGAGCCTCGACGGTCGCATCTACCTGCGGCTCGATTACGCGGACATCGCGGCCTGGGGCAGCTGGCTGCCGCTGCCGGTTCCGATCGAACGCGGCGAGGGAGCGCTGCGGATGTGGGTCGACGTCAAGGCCTCCCAGCCCGCCAGCGTCGTCGCCGATCTCGAATTGACGGATGTGCAGGCGACGCTCGACCCCGACCTCGCACCCCTGACCCTTTCCCATCTCGCAGGGCGAGCGCGCTGGAAGATCACGGGAACGCACACGGACGTGAGCGCGCAGGGGCTGTCGTTTGCATTGCCGGGCGGCAGCACGACCGGACCGGCGAATTTCACGCTGGTGCTGGATTCGCCGCAGGCTCGGGGCGGTCCGCGCGGACGAATTGGATTCGACCGGCTCGATTTGGCGCCGCTGGCTGCGATCGCCGGGCACGTTCCGCTTCCGGCGCAGTTGCGCCAGGACCTCGCGCGGTTCGAGCCCCGCGGCACCCTGTCGGACGCGACCATCCAATGGACCGGCGCGATCGACGCGCCGTCGACCTACAAGGCCAGCGGCAGGTTCCAAGGCGTCGGCTTTGCGACGCAGGACGCGTGGCCGGGCGTGTCGAACGCGAGCGGAAGCATCGAATTCGACCAGACCCGTGGAAGCGCGAGACTCGCCTCCCAGGCGCTGACGATCGCACTGCCGCGGGTATTCGCCGAGCCCCTGTCGCTGGACAGTCTGCAGGGGGATGTGGGCTGGGATCGAAGCGCTGGCACGCTGCAGGTGGCGGTGAAGGACCTGGCCTTCGCCAATGCGACCGCAGCGGGTACCGCGTCGGGAACCTGGCGTGCCAGTGACGCAGGACCCGGCGACATCGACCTGACGGCGCAACTGACGCGTGCGAATCTCGCCGATACCTGGCGCTATGCGCCGCTGCGGGTCGGAGCGCCGCTGCGGAACTGGTTGCACCGTGCGATCACCCAAGGCGTGTCCAAGGACGCCACGCTCACCCTCGGGGGAGATCTCGCGCAATTTCCCTTTCCCCAGGGCAAGGGGGGGAAGTTCACCGTCGTGGCGAAAGTGCAGGGGGCCGCGCTCGACCACACGGAGGGCTGGCCGTCGATCACCGGCATCGACGCCAACCTGCGATTCGACGGGCCGCGTCTGTCGGTCGATATCTCACAGGGTACGGTGTCGAATGCGCAGATCGCCGCGACCCACGTCGAGGTTGCCGATCTGTGGAGCGAGCAGCCGGTGCTGTCGATCGACGGAAGTGCCAGCGGTCCGACCAGCGGTTTCCTGGATTTCATCGCGCACACCCCGATCGCCGGCTGGATCGACCACGCGACCGACGATGCGAGCGCCACCGGCGACAGCCAGCTGGCGCTCAAGCTCAGCTTGCCGCTGGCCGATTCTTCCGGCACGACGCTCGCGGGGACCCTGCAACTCGCCGGCAACGCGATCACTTTCCCGGGAGTGCCGCCGTTCACCGGTGTCGGCGGAAGCATCGCCTTCACGCAGGACGGCGTTCGCGCGCGCGACGTCGTCGCGCAGGTGCTGGGGGGGCCGGCTACGCTGAGGATCGACAGCGGCGCCGATGGCGTCGTGCATGTCGACGCTACGGGAACGGCGGACTTGCAGCAACTGCGCGTGCAGCACGCCTCGCCGCTGCTCGACCGCGTCAGCGGGAGTGCCGATTGGAAGTTCGCCCTCGCGGCGCGAAACGGCGTTCCAGCGTGGAGCATCGATTCCACGCTCCAGGCGGCGACAATCGACCTGCCCGCGCCGCTGCGCAAGGCAGCCGGCGTGACTAGGGCCCTGCACGTCGAGCGAA
>DAHUXO010000156.1 GCA_027307095.1 Betaproteobacteria bacterium
TACGGGTGCCCTCTCGGGCGGCGCGTTGCCTTGGCCCGCTCGCTCACGCCGCGCGCCGATCCGTCTCCGCCTCCGGCGTCACCTCGCACAGCGGCTTGATCTGCGGCTGTCGCAGCGGCAGGCGCACGGTGAAGCGCGTCCCGCGGCCGACCTCGCTGTCGACGTCGATCCGCCCGCCGTGCTTGCGGACGATCGAGTTCGACACGGCGAGCCCGAGCCCGGTGCCCTGCCCGACCGGCTTGGTGGTGAAGAAGGGCTCGAACAGGTGGCCGAGGTTCTCGGGTGGAATTCCGCAGCCGTCGTCCTCGACGCGAACCCATGCTTCGGACCCGTCGGCGCCGGTGTCGATGGTGATCGTGCCGTTGCCTTCGATCGCCTGGCTCGCGTTGACCAGCAGGTTCAGGAACACCTGCGCGAGCCTCGAAGGCAGGCATTCGACTTCGGGAAGCTCGCCGTAGGCGCGCACGATCTTGGCCTTGTACTTGATCTCGTTGCGCACGATGTTGAGGGTGCTGTCGAGCGCCCGGTGCAGGTCGATGGTCTCCCAGACCTCCTCGGTGCCGCCGCGCGAGAAATCGCGCAGGTCCTGCACGATCCGCTTGACGCGCAGCAGGCCTTCGCGGGATTCGTCGATGATCGCGCGCACGTCGTCGCGCAGGAAGCGGAAATCGACCCCGTTGCGCATCATCCGCGCCGGTGCGAGCGGCTCGGGCGCCGACGCCCCCATCGCATCGTCGGCCTCGATGTACGCTCCGAGCATTCCGAACAGCGTGGCGAGGTAGCCTTCCAGCGATCCGAAGTTCGACAGCACGAACGCCAGCGGATTGTTGATCTCGTGCGCAACCCCGGCCGAGAGCTGCCCGATCGACGCCAGCTTTTCCGATTGCACGACCTGGTTCTGCGCGTCCTCGAGCTGGGTGTTCATCCGCTGCATCGTCGCGTTGAGCGTCGACAGCTCGAGAATGCGGCTCTCGCGCTCGACGTGCATCCGGTGGTTGGCCACGACCAGCGCCAGCAGGCTGGTGAGCGCCAGTCCCCGGTCGAGATCGCCCACCGTGTACCGGGGCCGGTCCGCGGCGCGGTTGACCGCGACCGCGCCGATCGTGCGGCCTGCCACCCGCAGTGGCCAGCACATCGCCGAGTTCGTCGAGCGCTGACGCGCCTCCTGCAGGCGCAGCGGCAAGCGGGTCTCGGCAGCCTCGCCGTTCACGAGCACCGGCTGTCCGGTCGCCACGACATGCCCGTAGACGCCCACGCCGCGAGGCAATGCACTTCCGATCACGCCCGGCGGCAGGTCGGTCCCTGCCGCGATCTCGAGCTGGTCCTCGGTCCCGTCGACGATCAGGGCGATCGAGCCGCTCTCTGCTTCGAAGCCCAGGACGATGTGTCCGAGGATCTGCTGCAGCACCTCCTGTGGATGGGCGCCGTTCGCCGCTTTCTGCCCCAGCTCGTAGAGCGCGCTGATCCAGGCGATGTCGGTGATCCTGTCGGTGTCGGAGACCATCGGTGCAGTCGTTTCCCGGGAATGTCGATGAAGTTCCGGCCGCAGCGCCGCGCGCCGATCGTCGCCGAGGCCCCGAGGGGGCGGCGGCGCGCCGGGCGCGCGGCCTGCGTTCTAGTCCTGCAGCAGCACGCCGCCGTCGTCGGCCCAGCGTACCCGCGTGATGCCCGGAGACTCGCGCTCGAGGCGCTCGAGCTCGAGCTGCTGCTCGGTGATGACGCCGCGCTGCCAGCGCAGCTCGTCCGCGAGCCGGCGGTTCTCGATGAGCAGATCCCGATGCGCAAGCACGTCACGGATGGCCGCCTTGAGGTCGGGATCGGACCAGGGCTTGCTGACGAAGCGGAAGATGCCGGCGCTGTTGATCGCCCGGATGATGCCGTCGAGGTCCGTGTACGCGCTCATGATCATGCGTGCCGCGTCCGGCTGCAGGTCCCGCACGCGCGTCAGCAGGGCTGCGCCGTCCATGTCGGGCATCCGGTAATCCGAGAGCACGAGCTCGACCTTGTGTGCGCCGACGTAGGCAAGCGCCGGCACGGGTGAGCTGAACGTCATGACCGTCAGGTCCGACAGCGCCGGCGGGATCGCGCCATTCATGAACATGCGCCGCAAAGCGCTCAGGACATTCGGTTCGTCGTCGACGATGACTACGGTTGCCACGGCTGACTCCCAGGATGAAGGTGCGAATGCGGGCTTGCGCCGCGCGTTTCGGGAGTCAATCGAGCAATCGGCATGCCATCGCCTGCAGGATCCGACGGGCGTCGACCGGCGGACAGCTCGTTGCCACGCCCTGTCGAGCACAACGTTGCCGACGACGTCAGGCTTCGCGCTCCATTCGCGACTGATAGGCGCCCTGGCGCGCGAGGCCGTTGAGCCGCGCCCGGCGGTGAAACACGCGCTGGGCCGCCACGACGTTCTCCGGCTTGCCCTCCCAGGCCTTCAGCACCGGCTCCTGCAGTGCCCTGCCGTAGGAGAATGAAAGCGCCCAGGGTGCCGTCGGGTACCCGAGATTGATCGCGTTCAGATTGGCGGTCGCCTCTTCCGGCCCCTGCCCGCCCGACAGGAAATTGATGCCCGGCACCGCGGCGGGAACGGCGCGCTTCAGCACCCGCAGCGTCGCGGCAGCCACGACTTCCGGCGCAGCCTTCGACCCCGATGCCTTTCCCGGCAGCACCATGCTGGGCTTGAGCAGGGTGTACTCGAGCGTGACGCGATGGCGGTGCAGCGCATCGTAGACCGCGTGCAGTACTTCGAGCGTCACGTCTTCGCAGCGCTCGATCGGATGGTCGCCGTCGATCAGCACCTCCGGCTCGACGATGGGCACGAGGCCTTCCGCCTGGCATACGGCCGCGTAGCGCGCCAGCACCTCGCCGTTCGCGGCAATCCCCAGCAGCGTGGGATTGCGCGGCCCGATCGTGTAGACCTCGCGCCACTTGGCGAAACGGGCCCCCAGTCCGCGGTAGGTCTTGAGGCGCGCGCCCAAGCCGTCGAGTCCCTGCGTCACCTCGTCGCCGGGCGCGCCCGCGAGCGGCACCTTGCCCTGGTCGACCTTGATTCCGGGGACGATCCCGGCGCGAGCGAGGACCTCGGGCAGCGGTGTGCCGTCCCCGGCGCGTTGCGCGAGGGTCTCCTCGAACAGGATCACCCCGCTGATGAACGCGTCGGCGCCGGGCGTCGTGAACAGCATCGAGCGGTAGGCGCGCCGATTCTCGGCCGTCGCTTCGACGCCGACCGCGGCAAAGCGCTTGGCGATCGTGGGCAGGCTCTCGTCGGCGGCGAGGATCCCCTTCCCGGCCTGGACGAGGCGCGCGATCGTGTTTTGCAGATCATCATCGACGCTCATGGCGTTGCTCCCACGGGTGATGGCCGATCGCGATGCGGGGCGGGCGTTGCAACTGCGCGTCCATTAACTCCCGCGCGTGATCCCCGGTCCCGATTGCGGCCAGATTACACCGCTCGCAGCCGGCACCCTTGACGGAAATCAATGGCGATCCGCAGGAAGCATCAGGGCGGCGCTCGAGGGGGCCGCGGGCCCCCCGCATGCCGTCGGGGGCCGGTTGCGTCAGTCGGCGATGCGGGGACCGGCCACGCTCGCGATCCAGCGCGCCGTCAGCTTCTCCTGCACGGCGTTCTGCCGCA
>DAHUXO010000158.1 GCA_027307095.1 Betaproteobacteria bacterium
CTCCGATGCGGAGGTGCATCGCGTGGTCGAGCACCTGAAAGCGCAGGGCGAGCCGCAATACATCGACGGCATCCTCGAAGGCGGCGCCGGCGACGAGGGTGGCGAAGCTGCCGCGCTGGAAGGTGGCGACGCCGAATCGGACCCGATGTACGACCAGGCGGTCGCGGTAGTGCTCAAGACGCGTCGACCGTCGATATCCCTGGTCCAGCGGCACTTGCGCATCGGCTACAACCGCGCTGCCCGTCTGATCGAGCAGATGGAACGGGCGGGCATGGTGTCCCCGATGCAGTCCAACGGCAACCGCGAAGTGCTGGTTCCCGCAGGCAAGGGCGACACATGATGAGCTTCGCGCCCGCGGCGCCGGCGTGGCGGGTCGCATGAGGCGTTTCCTGCGCGCTGCGATCGCAACGGCGACCGTGCTCGCGCTCGCCGCGCCGGCGGCGTGGGCGTCGGGGCTCGACCAGCTGCACGCGTTCCTGGGCCGGACGAAAAGCGCGCAGGGCGATTTCACGCAGACTGTCGTCCGCCGCGACGGCCGCATCACCCAGAAGAGCTCGGGGACGTTCGCATTCCAGCGCCCGGGGCGCTTCCGCTGGGCCTACGACAAGCCTTTCGAGCAGCTGATCGTCGGCGACGGCGAGAGGATCTGGATCTACGACCACGATCTCGATCAGGTGATCGTGCGCAAGCTCGACGCCGCACTGGGCGAGACTCCCGCGGCGCTGCTCGCGGGCGACAACGCGCTGGAGCAGAACTTCACGCTCGTTGCGGCCGGGGAGGACGGTGGCCTCGAATTCGTGGACGCGATCCCGAAAGCGCCGGACTCGCAGTTCAAGACGATCCGGCTGGGTTTCGCCGGCGACCTGCCGCTGCGGATGGTGCTGATCGATGCGTTCGGCCAGACGACGACGCTCAACTTCAGTGCGGTGAAGCGCAATCCCTCGCTGGCCGCGTCGATGTTCCATTTCACGCCGCCCGCCGGCGCCGACGTCGTCGGCGAGTGATGGCCAGGGCGGGCGCCGCCGCCGCGTGATCAGCGGGGGTCTTCCAGTGGGGCGGGTAGGTCGCCTCGAAATAAGGCAGCGCTTCGATGCGGCGCATCGAGCGGCGTGCACCTTTCAAAAAGTGGCAGACTACGCGAGGCAAACACGCGGGACCACAGCCGCCGGCTGGCCGTGGTCGCCGCAACGACGCACTGGACATGACCAGCGACCTGTTCGGATCCGAAGCGACCGCCGCAGCGCTCGTGCCGCTGGCCGAGCGCCTGCGGCCGAAGACCATCGCCGACGTCGTCGGCCAGCAGCACCTGCTCGCGCCGGGCAAGCCGCTGGCAGTCGCGTTCGCCTCCGGCAAGCCGCATTCGATGATCCTGTGGGGTCCCCCCGGCGTCGGCAAGACGACGCTTGCGCGCCTGATGGCGAACGCTTTCGACGCCGAATTCGTCGCGCTGTCTGCCGTGCTGTCGGGGGTCAAGGATATCCGCGACGCGGTGGCGCGGGCCGAGGCCGTGCGCGCGCAGACCGGGCGCGCGACGATCTTGTTCGTCGACGAGGTGCACCGCTTCAACAAGGCCCAGCAGGACGCGTTCCTGCCGTTCGTCGAGCGTGGCCTGCTCACGTTCATCGGTGCGACCACCGAGAATCCCTCGTTCGAGGTCAACAGCGCGCTGTTGTCGCGCGCCGCCGTGTACGTGCTGAAGCCGCTGTCGCCCGACGAGCTCGGCACGCTGTTCGATCGTGCCAGGGCGGATGCGATGCCGCAGGTCACGATCGACCCGGCCGCGCGGGATGCGCTGATCGGATACGCCGACGGCGACGCGCGCCGTTTGCTGAATCTGCTCGAGCAGCTCGCGACCGCGGCGAACGAGGCGAAGCGGAGCGCGCTCGATGTCGCGTTCGTCGAGGCGACGATCGCGCGCAGCCTGCGGCGCTTCGACAAGGGCGGCGAGGCCTTCTACGACCAGATCTCGGCGCTGCACAAGGCGGTGCGCGGGTCCGATCCCGACGCCGCGCTGTACTGGATGTGCCGGATGCTCGACGGCGGCGCCGACCCGCTCTACGTCGGCCGGCGGCTGATCCGCATGGCGAGCGAGGATGTGGGGCTCGCCGATCCGCGGGCACTGACCTTCGCCCTCGATGCGGTGGCGACCTACGAGCGCCTCGGCTCGCCCGAGGGTGAGCTGGCACTCGCCCAATGCGTGCTCTATCTCGCATGCACGGCCAAGAGCAATGCCGTCTACACCGCCTACGGCGCGGCGCGGGCCTTCATTGCCGACGACGGCTCGCGTCCGGTGCCGCTGCGGTTGCGCAATGCCCCGACCGGATTGATGCGGGGCCTGGGCTACGGCAAGGGCTATCGCTACGCCCATGACGAGGCCGATGCGTACGCCGCGGGCGAACGTTACCTGCCCGACGACATGCCCGACGTGATGTTCTACGAGCCCACCGAGCGCGGCCTGGAAGCGAAGATCCGCGAGCGCCTGCAGGGACTGCGCAAGCGCGATCAGGCGGCCGGCGGCAAGCGCGGCGCGACCCAGGACGAGTAGGTTCCGGCAGGACGCGACGGGGGCACCCCGGGCCGGAAACGGCGCGCCCATCTGATAACATCGAGCGATGCTCGATATCAACCAATTCCGCAACGACCTCTCCGGCGTCGCCGCGGCCCTGGCCAAGCGCGGCGTCGTGCTGGACACCGCCGGCTTCGAGACCCTCGAAGCCGAGCGCAAGAGCATCCAGACCCGGACGCAGGACCTGCAATCGAAGCGCAATGCCCTCTCGAAACAGGTCGGCATCGCCAAGGGCAGCGGCCAGGACCCGGCGCCGGTTCTTGCGGAAGTCGCAGGCATCGGCGACGCGCTCAAGCAGCTCGAGCGCGAGCTCGACAGCGTCCAGGCGAAGCTTCGCGACTTCCTGCTCGAGCTTCCGAACGTCACCCATGCGTCGACACCGGTAGGGCGCTCGGCCGATGAAAATGTCGAGCTCCGGCGGATCGGGACGCCGCGCGCGTTCGACTTCGCGGTCCGCGACCACACCGACCTCGGCGAGGCGCTCGGCATGCTCGATTTCGAGACGGCCGCGAGGCTCTCGGGCGCGCGCTTCACGTTCCTGCGCGGCGATCTGGCGCGCATGCACCGCGCGCTGGCGCAGCTGATGCTCGACACGCATACGCGCGAGCACGGCTACACCGAGTGCTACACGCCCTACATCGTCAACGCGCAGACGCTGGTGGGCACGACGCAGCTGCCCAAGTTCGAGGCCGACATGTTCGCGGTCAGGAAGGGCGGGCCGGCGCATGGCGATGACGCGGACGAGAAGCTGTACCTGATCTCGACCTCCGAGATCACGCTGACCAACTCGGTGCGCGACAGGATCCTCGCTGCGGATGCATTGCCGGTCAGGCTGACCGCGCACACGCCGTGCTTCCGCTCCGAGGCCGGGAGTTACGGCAAGGACACGCGCGGCATGATCCGCCAGCACCAGTTCGACAAGGTCGAGATGGTGCAGGTCGTGCGTCCCGAGGATTCGTACGCCGCGCTGGAGGCGATGACCGGCCACGCCGAGGCGATCCTGAAGAAGCTCGAGCTTCCCTATCGCGTCGTCGCGCTGTGCACGGGCGACATCGGTTTCGCGGCGGCCAAGACCTACGACCTCGAGGTGTGGCTGCCCGGGCAGCAGGCCTATCGCGAGATCTCGTCGTGCTCGAACTGCGAAGCCTTCCAGGCGCGCCGGATGCAGGCGCGCTATCGCAACCCCAAGGGCAAGCCCGAGTTGGTGCATACGCTGAACGGCTCGGGCCTGGCGGTGGGTAGGACGCTGGTTGCGGTGATGGAGAACTACCAGCGCGCCGACGGCTCGATCGAGGTGCCGGCGGCGCTGCGCCCG
>DAHUXO010000166.1 GCA_027307095.1 Betaproteobacteria bacterium
CGGTACGCCCGCCGGCGAACCCTCCCCCGTCGGCGAGTTTCCCCTCGGCACGGTCAACCGGGCGGTCTCCGAGCGCCTCGACCAGTACTCGACGATTCGCCAGTCGTTCGGAGTGGCGCCGTCCGGCGCGCGCGCGACTGCAGCAACCCGGGGCCGACGTCGATGAACCCGGGCTCCGCCCCCAGCCGCAGGCCGCGCGCGTCGCGGGTGCTGATCGCGACCGAATCCTCCAGCGACGCGGGCTTTGCCGTCGAGGCGGGCATCGGTCTCGCCGCCGCCACCGGCTCCCGGCTCGAAGGAGTATTCGTCGAGGACGCGAACCTGCTCCGCCTCGCGCAACTGCCGTTCACCGTCGAGACCAGCGCGCTCACCGGTGCCAAGCGTGCGTTCGCGACCGAGGAAGTCGAGCGCGCGCTGCGCGTCGAGGCCGCAAGGCTCGAAAGCCTGATCGCGCGGCTGGCCGCCGATGCGCGCGTGGCCTGGTCGTTCCGGGTCCTGCGCGGGCCGCTGCTGGCAGCCGTGGGGGCACAGCGGGCGGAATTCGCCCTGATCGCGACCAACCCGTCGCGCCTCGGCCCGCCGGCCGCGACGCCACCGGCGCTGCGGCCGATCGCCGCCCTGTTCGACACGTCGGTCGCAGGCTGGCGCGGGGTCGAGGCCGCGCACCGGCTCGCGCAATCGCTGGGGCGCGCGCTGCTGTTGCTGATCCCGGCGAGCGGGCCCGTCGCCCCCGACCAACTCGCCCAGGAAGCGGCGGCGTGGCAGCACCGCGAAGGCATCGCCGGCACGGTGGTGCTGATCCAGGGCGATACCGGCTCGATGGTCGCCGCGCTGCGGACCAATCGCAGCGCCCTGCTGACGCTGCCTGCGCCGGAACTCGGGACGCTCGCATTCGATCTCGCCCAGCTGCTGATCGAATTGTCGTGTCCATTGATGATCGCGCGCTGAGCGAACCGCAAGCGCAGGACGCACTTGTCCGGCGCCTGCTGGGCGTCGTTTCCACGATGCTGGGCGAACTGCGGCCGGGCGCACCGCTGCGGCCGCCGGGACTCGACGACTCGATCGAGCGCGACCTCGGATTCGACAGCCTGTCGCGCGCCGAGCTCGTCCTGAGGATCGAACGGGACTTCGCCATCCGCCTTCCCGAAGGGCTCGCCGCCAAGGCGCGCACGCTGCGCGACCTTCTCGATGCAGTCCTTCGCGGCGGGCCCCTGGCGACGACGGCCGCGTGGCCACCTGCACCTGCCCTGCCGCCCGAGCCGATCGTCGGAACGCCGGAGCGCGCGGCAACGATGGTCGAGGCGTTCCGCTGGCATGTAGAGCGCCATCCCGACCGCGAGCACATCGCGCTGATCGAGGGCGACGAGGTCAGCGAGTCGATCTCGTATGGCGGGCTCTGGGCGGAGGCCGCCTCGATCGCCACTGGCCTGGCCGCCCGCGGCATCGGCGCCGGCGACGCAGTTGCGATCATGATGCCGACGGGCAGCGGTTTCTTCCGAGCCTTCCTGGGTGCGATGCGCCTCGGTGCGGTGCCAGTCCCGATGTATCCTCCGCTGCGCTGGTCGGAGATCGAGGAACACGTGCGCGGCCGCGCCGCGATCCTCGCGAACTCGCTTGCCCGCGTGCTCGTCACGGTCCCGGAAGCGATGCTCGTCGGCAGGATCGCGCGCGCCGAGTTGCCGGGCCTTCAGCACGTGGTCAGTGTCGACGAGTTGCGCGGCTCGGGAGGCAACGCGTCCGCAGCGGTGGCGACGTCGCTGCGCGAGGCGGCATCCGGACCCGGGACGGCGATGCTGCAGTACACGTCGGGAAGCACCGGCGATCCGAAAGGCGTGATCCTGAGTCACGACAACCTGCTCGCGAACATCCGTGCGATGGGTGCGGCCGCGGCGGTGACCTCGGGCGATCGCTTCGTCAGCTGGCTCCCCCTCTACCACGACATGGGACTCATCGGTGCCTGGCTCGGGACGATGTATCACGGCGTGCCGCTGGTGCTGATGTCCCCGGCCGATTTCCTGGCGAGGCCTTCGCGCTGGCTGTGGGCGATCCAGCGCCATCGCGGAACGATCTCCGCGGGCCCCAATTTTGCCTACGAGATCGTCGCGTCGAAGGTTCCGGACGAAGACCTGCAGGGGCTCGAGCTCGGTTCGTGGCGCCTCGCGTTCAATGGCGCAGAGCCGGTCCGCGCGACGACGCTCGAGCGCTTCGCCGCGCGACTTGCGCGTCACGGCTTCGACCGGCGCGCGATGACCCCCGTCTACGGGCTTGCCGAATCCGCGGTGGGACTGGCGTTCCCTCCCCTCGCTCGGGGTCCGCTGGTCGAGCGCATCGATTCGCAGGTGCTTGCCAACCAGGGTGTCGCGATCCCGCTGACCGGTACCGGCCGCGCCGCGCTCGACGTCGTATCCTGCGGGCGCCCGCTGCCGGGGCACGAGATCCGCGCCGTCGACGACAGCGGGCGCGAACTGCCGGCGCGGGCCGAGGGCAGGATCGAGTTTCGCGGACCGTCCGCAACCGCGGGCTACCACCGCAACGCGGACGCAACCGCGAAGCTCTTTCGCGGCGCGTGGCTCGACACCGGGGATGTGGGCTACATCGCAGGCGGCGAGATCTTCCTGACCAGTCGCGCCAAGGACCTGATCAAGCGCGGCGGGCACAACATCCATCCCTACGACCTCGAGGCGGCGGTCGGCGACATTCCCGGCATACGCAAGGGCTGCGTTGCAGTGTTCGGCACGATGGATCCGGGCAGTGGAACCGAGCGCGTCGTCGTCGTGGCGGAATCGAGCCAGACCGACCCCGCGGTGCGCGAGGCGCTGCGCAACCGGATCATGGCGCTCGCCGGGGTCCATCTGGACGGGCCCGCGGACGACGTGCGACTGGTTCCCGCCCGCACGATCCTCAAGACCTCCAGCGGCAAGATTCGCCGGACCGCCTGCCGCGACCTCTACGAGCGGGGCCTGCTCGAGGCGGGAAGGCCGGCGGTATGGCGGCAGATCGCAACGCTGTTCGGACAGGCGCTCGTCGCCCGTCTGCACCGAGGCGCGCAGGGCCTCGGTCGTGCCGCCTGGGGCATCGGCGCCTGGCTGGTGTTTGCTTCAATGGCAACGCTCGGTGTGCTCGCGCTGCCGCTGCTGCCGACACCGCAGGCACGCCGGCGCCTGGCGCGCGTCGTCGCGCGCTCGATCGTCAAGGGGCTCCGCGTGCCGCTTGCAGTCGTGGGCAGCGAGCACCTGCGTGCGGGTGCGCCCGCGGTGCTCATCGCCAACCACGCGAGCTACGTCGATGCCATCGTGCTGGTCGCCGCGCTTCCGTCGGACGTGCATTTCGTGGCCAAGCGCGAATTCGATCGCACGCCGGTGATGGGCAGCGCGCTGCGCCGCCTCGACGCGCGCTTCGTCGATCGGGTCGATCCTGCGCGCGGGGTCGAGGACACCCGCGAACTCGTGGCCGCCGCGCAGCGTGGCGAGACGCTCCTTTTCTTTCCCGAAGGGACCTTTTCGCGCGCGCCGGGACTGGGGGCGTTCCGCATCGGCGGTTTCGTCGTGGCGGCCGAGGCAGGGGTCCCCGTCACGCCGGTCGTCATCCGCGGGACGCGATCGGTGCTGCGGGACGAACGCTGGCTCCCGGTCCGCGGCCCGGTCGAGGTCGGCATCCATCCACCGATCCAGCCCGACGGCAACGACTGGTCGGCCGCGGTGCGGCTGCGGGACCGCACGCGGGAGATCATGCTGCTTGCCTGCGGTGAGCCCGACCTCGCGCGCTGAAAGCGGCTGAACTTGACGCCGATCAAGAGGGGCCTCCCGCCGGAAGCTATGCTCGTGGACGACGCTCGCCGGGCGCCCGCCGGCCGCGCGCCGCAGGATGCGCCCGCCCACCCTGCCCAGACGCACTCCCGGAAAGACGCCCGATGCAGATACCTCTCCAGATCACCGTCCGCGACATGCCTCGCTCCGATGCCCTCGATGCGCGAATCCGCGACAAGGTCGCGGGACTGGAGCGCTTCCACCCACGCATCACGAGCTGCCGAATCGTCGTTGCCGAGTCCCGCAAGCACCACCAGCAGGGGCGGCGTTTCGAGGTCGACATCGACATCCGCATTCCCGGACACGCCGAGATCGTCGCCAACCACCACTCGGACGAGGACATCTACGTCGCGCTGCGTGACGCCTTCGCTTCGGCCACCCGCCAACTCGAGGAAGCGACCCGCGAGCAGCGCGGCGACGTCAAGCTGCACGAGGCGGTCCTCCATGGCACGGTGGCGCGCCTCTACGCCGATGAGGGTTTCGGCTTCATCGCGGCGGACGACGGTCGCGAGCTCTATTTCAGCCGCGACAACGTCGTGCATCCGCCATTCGAGCATCTGGAGATCGGCGCCGCCGTCCAGTTCATCGAAGCCGCGGGATCCGATGGCGCCCAGGCCCATCGGGTGAGCTCCAGAAAGCACCCGCTGCCTCCCGAGTAGTCGGCGCCGATCCCTGCATCCCGCGGCGCGGACCCATTGCATAATGGGGTCGCGGCGCGGCTGCTGCGCGCCTACGATTTCGCGAGGAGGTGCGGCAATGCGGGCGCTGAGCAGTGCGGACCATCGCGTGAGTCCGCCGATCGTCACGATCCCCCGGCAATACAATGCGGCCGACGACCTGATCGGACGCAATCTCGCCGCAGGGCGGCGGGACAAAGCCGCGTTCATCGACGACGCCGGCGCGTACACCTATGCCGACGTCGACCGGCGGGCGTCGCAGTTTGCCAACGTGCTGCGCAAGCTCGGCATCGACATCGAGCAGCGGATCCTGCTGTGCATGCACGACTCGATCGACTTCCCCAGCACGTTCCTCGGGGCGATCAGGGCCGGGGTGGTGCCGGTTGCTGTCAACACGCTGCTGACCCAGGGTGACTACGAGTACATGCTGGCCGACAGCCGCGCGCGAATCGCGGTGGTGTCGGCACCGCTGCTGCCGCTGTTCCTGCCGCTGCTCCCCAAGCTGCCTTTCCTGCGCCGGATCCTGGTCTCGGGAGAGAAGGTCGAGGGTCCCGATGCGTTCGCGGCCCTGATGGCCGACGCGGCGGAGAGCTTCGAGAGCGCCCCGACGACCTGCGACGATCCCTGTTTCTGGCTCTACTCGTCGGGATCCACCGGCGCGCCCAAGGGCACCGTCCACATCCACTCGAGCATGATCCAGACCGCCGAGCTCTACGCCCGGCCGGTTCTCGGAATCGAAACGCACGATGTCGTCTTCTCGGCGGCAAAGCTGTTCTTCGCCTACGGGCTCGGCAACGGGCTGAGCTTCCCGATGGCGGTCGGGGCAACTGCCGTCCTGATGGCGGAACGGCCGACACCCGCCGCCGTCTTCGCCCGGCTGCGCACGCACCAGCCGACGATCTTCTACGGCGTCCCGACACTCTACGCAGCGATGCTCGCGCATCCGGAACTGCCGCCGCGCGACGTGCTCGCATTGCGGCGCTGCACATCCGCCGGTGAAGCGCTGCCCGAGGAAATCGGAAAGCGCTGGTCGAAACATTTCGGCGTCGACATCCTCGACGGCATCGGCTCGACCGAGATGCTGCACATCTTCCTGTCGAACCGGCCGGATGACGTGCGCTACGGCACCACCGGCAAGCCCGTCCCCGGTTACCAGCTGCGCATCGTCGACGACCATGGCACAGCGGTTCCTCCCGGGGAGACCGGCGAGCTGCAGATCGCAGGGCCGACCAGTGCGGCCGCCTACTGGAACAACCGCGAGAAGACCCGCGCGACCTACCAGGGGATGTGGACGCGCAGCGGCGACAAGTATTCGCAGGATGCCGACGGCTATTTCGTCTATGCGGGTCGCAGCGACGACATGCTGAAGGTCGGCGGCCTGTACGTGTCGCCGATCGAAGTCGAGGCCAGCCTGATCACCCACGAGTCGGTGCTCGAAGCGGCGGTGGTCGGACACGAGGACGACGACCGGCTGACCAAGCCGATGGCGTTCGTCGTTCTCAAGCCGGGCCATGCCGCGACACCCGAGTTGACCGAGTCGCTGAAAGCCCATGTCAAGTCGCGGCTCGCACCCTACAAATATCCACGCTGGTTCGCATTCGTCGACGACCTTCCCAAGACTGCGACGGGCAAGATCCAGCGCTTCAAGCTGCGCGCCCTCGCCGGCACGCGCTAGCATTTCCGTGGTGATCCGCGCCGCCACGCCTGCCGGCCCCCGGCGGACGCGATGATCCTCCGGGACATGCCGTCCCCGGGCACGGCGGCCCTGCACCACACGGTGCGCTTCGTCGATGCCTGCGGCCACCACCTCGAGTATGTCGACATCCCAGCACACCAGCTGCGTCGCCCGCCGCTCGTCTTCCTGCACGAGGGTCTGGGCTCGGTCGCGATGTGGCGCGATTTCCCGGCACGCGTCGCGGCCGCGACCGGATGCCGGACCGTCGTCTATTCACGCTACGGCTTCGGCCGGTCGTCACGGCGCATCGAGCGCTACACACCGCGGTTCATGCACGAGGAGGCACTCCGGATCCTGCCGGCGCTGCGCGCAGAACTTGGAATCGTGAGCCCGGTGCTGATCGGTCACTCGACCGGTGCGTCGATGGCGCTGATCCACGCCGGCGCCGAAGGCTCGGACGTCGCCGGCCTGGTCGTCATGGCACCGCTGGTCTTCGTCGAGGAATTCAACCTCGACAGCATTCGCGCGGCGCAGGAGGTCTACCGAACCACCGACATGCGGCAAAAGCTCGCCCGCTACCACGACGACGTCGACGGCGTGTTCTGGGGCTGGAACGATATCTGGCTCGATCCCCGATTCCGGTCGTGGTCGATTGCCGACGACCTGCGGGGCATACGCTGCCCGATTCTCGCGATCCTCGGCGACGATGACGAGTACAGTACGCCCGCCCAGATCGACGCGATCCGGCGCAGCGCGGTGAGCGCCGCCGGGCTGGATTTCCTGAAGCTCGCCGATTGCCGGCATTCGGCCCATCGCGACCAGCCGTCGACGGTCATCGACGCGATCGGCCGCTTCGTCGACACCCTGCCCGCGTGATCGGGCGCAACGCCACGCGCGCCGGCGGACCCGACGGGCGCGATGCCCGCCGTGCCCGCTCGGCTGCCGGCTGTTCTCCCTCTCCCGTGTCCCAAGGGGACCTCGACGCAACTTCCAGCCGGTTCGTGCCCGGCCGATCGCTGCCCTGCCTGGTCAGTCGCGCTTGCCGCGATTCAGCAGGACGTGGTCGACTTC
>DAHUXO010000168.1 GCA_027307095.1 Betaproteobacteria bacterium
AGCGTGCGCGCCGTCCCGATCGGTCCGCGGGCCGGATCCAGGCGCTCGAGCGTCACCATTCCCACCCACAGCGGGCGCGGCGCCGACGCGTCCTGGGCGATGACGTCCGCGACCTGCCAGAAGCGCACGACCGCGCGCGTGTGCGCGTCGACCGGACGCTCGAGGGTGAACGCAGCGGCCTCGCCGTGGTGGAACTTGGGCAGCACCGGCAGCTCGTCGATCGGCGTCGAGGGCAACAGCCAAAGCAGCGTCGCCTTAGACGACCACGCGGGCGGCGCCCGCCAGCCGGCTGCGCCGAGGACGCGCGCAACCGTCGCGGCGTCGGCGACCCATTGCACGCGGAAAGGCTCGTCGTCGCGCCCCGCGAGCTCGGAACGCGCCGCAGCGACCCCGAGCCATGCGCCGTCCTTCCACGCATCGAAGCCGATCGATCTCGACGCCACGGGCTTCGCGTAGCGCGCGAGATCGACCGCATGGTTCTTCGCCACGTAGCCACCGCCCGAGATCGCCACCGTTGCCACGACCATCAGCGTGACGGGGAGTGCGCGCAACGGGCGCTCGCGCACGTGCGCTGCATACGCGATCGTGAGCAGCGCGATCCACGCGACCCCGAGCGCCAGGCTCGCCGCGACGTCGGAAAACCAGTGGACGCCGAGGTAGATGCGCGAGAACGCGATCGCGAGGACCGCCACAGACGCAGTCAGGGCGATCGCGCCTTTCTGCCAGCCGGGCTTGCCGCGTCCGAGGAGGGAGGCCAGGAATCCGTAGACGACCATGCCGACCGCTGCGTGCCCGCTGGGGAACGACAGCGCATCGATCGCCGCGTAGTCGTTGAGCGGGCGCACGCGGCCGACCGCGTGCTTCAGCGCCAGCACCGTGAGCGCGGCGAACACGACGGCGCCGATCCAGTACGCCAACGTGCGCAGGCGCCGCGTCAGCGCGAGCCACAGCGCAACGATGCCGATCACCGGGACCATCACGTAGGCGCCACCGAGCTCGGTGACCGCGACCATCACGCTGTCGCCCCACCCCGTGCGCACCGCCTGCAGCGCGTCGTAGATCGACCGATCGAGCCTGACCAGTGGGTCGCCGCTGACCACGTCCTGGAGGATTCCGAGGAACAACCACGCTGCACCGATCAGCACGACCGCCGACATGAGCAGGACGCCCGACTCGCGCCGCTCGGGGTCGAACAGCGACAGAATCGCGCGCGACACGACGCCGCGTCCTGCACGCGCGCGGGCGACGACGCGATCGCGCAGCCAGACGACGACCGGGCTGCCGTAATGGATCGCCAGGCGCGTCAAGTGCGCGACCAGCCACACCCCCGTCAGCACGACCGCCACGATAATCACCAGCCGCGAGCTGACGGCGCCGGCGAGCTGCAGCGAAGCACCGAACAGGATGCCCGGTAGCATGTGCGCCGCCGCCCAGCCGAACGCGGACAGCACGTTCATCACGTAGAACTGCGCGGGCGGCATGCTCGACATGCCGGCGATGACCGGAACGATCGCGCGCACCGGGCCCAGGAAGCGGCCGAGGAACACGCTCTTGCCGCCGTTGCGCTCGAAATAGGCCTGCCCGCGCGCGAGCAGCCCGGGATGCTGCCGCAGCGGCCACATCGCGCGGATGCGCTCGCGGTAGCGCCGGCCGAGCCAGTAGCTCGCGCCGTCGCCGAAGATCGCGCCGACGACTGCGGCGGCCGCTGCAAGCCAGGGGTCGAGCGCCTTGAGCCCGACGAGGACGCCGCCGGCGAACACGATCGAGCTTCCCGGCACGATGGTGCCGACGACAGCGAGCGCTTCGAGGAACGCCGCGGCGAAAATCGCGCCCAGCGCCAGCGCCGGATGCGCAGACAGGTACGCGATCAGTGATTGGAGGTGCGATTCCAGGGCGAACCGAGGCCCGGCATGGGCCGGGCCGATGGAATTCCGGGCGATGCCGGCGAGGCTCGCATCATCGCACGAGCCGGGCGCGGATCAGAACGCGCGGATCAGCGTGACGCCCGCCTGCCGGTACGAATAGTCGGGGGCGTCGACGTAGCTGGTCGACCGGTTGTAGGTTGCGTACGCCACGAGCCTGAGGTTGCCCGAGAGCGCGCCTTCGGCGCGCAGCTCGGCCATGCGCACCGGATGCGTGTCGCTGCCGTCGATGGTCTCGCGCCCCGCACCGAGTGCGCCGGACAGCGTCCAGCTGCCGGTGTGCCGCCGCATCGACAGCGCGCCCACCCACTGCCGGTAGCGATCCGGATTGAAATACGCGCCGCCGACGTCGTCCTTGCTGCTGCTGTACTGCCGCCAGCGAAACTCGGTGGTGAGGCCCCAGGCCGGGACCGCCTGCCAGATCAGCCGCGCGCGAAGCTGCCTGCGGTCGTTGCCGTCGGTGAACGGCTGCCAGCCGGCGAAGCCGATCGCCGTGAAGCGCTCGGCGAACGTGTGCTCGACGCTCGCGGCGAAAAGACCGTAGGCGATGCCGCGCTCGATCGCTTTCTGCGTCTCGACGAGATCTCCTGCGGCGATCAGCTCGACGCCGGTGTCGGTCGCCGGGCGCAGGCTCCAGGTCGCATCGCCGATTGCGCGCGTGTGGCCGGCGACCTGCACGACGCCCGCCTTCGCATCGATGCCGGCGAGGGTGCGCGGGTCCTGCCTGCGCCAAAGGCCGACGACGCCGGTCGCGTCGCGGTCCCACCCCGCCTGCGAGTAGCGCGTCGCCTGGAGCGCCACACCCGCGTAATCGAAGTACGACACGTAGGGGTACAGGCCGCCCGCCCGCAGGCGCGTCGCGTGGAAACCATCGGTGTCGCTCGCGACGTCGATGCCGCCGAGGATCGCGGTCGTCGCGCTTGCGTTGGAAGGGCCCGCCGAAAACGGCTCGGCGCCCGCCGCGCCGACTCCTGCCAGCGCGAGCGCCGCCGCGCAGGCGGTGAGCAGGCGGCGAGTCACTTCGTGCCCCAGGACTTGCGCAGCCCGAGGATCTCCGAGAAATAGCCGGCGACGCAGGCCGGCTGCAGGATCAGGCTGTAGACGAATGCGTAGACCAGGAAGCCGCCGACGTTGCGGCGCACGCGCAGGCCGTTGTGCGCGAACATCTGCGAGCCGACGTGATACATGACGTAGTTGACGAGCAGCGCCATCGGCAGCAGCGCGAGGGTCATCGGTCCCGCCACCCAGTAGACGCCGAACAGCGCCAGGACCATGCCCGGGATGAAGAACAGCGTGTAGGCGAGGTCGAGCCACGGGAAGAGCAGGTTCCACCAGACGAACAGCGTCGACAGCCGCCGCTTGAGCAAAATGCGGGGGAAGGTCCGGAACGCCTCGATCATGCCGCGTGCCCAGCGCTGGCGCTGCCGGATGAACTGGCGCAGCGTGTCCGGCGCGTTGGTGAAGCAGCAGGCGTCCTCGGCGTGACCGACGCGGTAGCCGCGCCCGAGCAGCGCCCAGGTCAGCACGATATCCTCGCCGACGCAATCGGCCCAGCCGCCCGCTTCCTTCAGCGCCGCGCGGTCGTAGATCGAGAATGCACCCTGGGCGACCAGCGTGCCCTGGTAGAGCGACTGCACGCGCTTGATCGCCGCGATGCCGTGGAAATAATCCCATTCCTGCGCCTTGGTGACCCAGCTGCGCCGCGAATTGCGCACCAGCATCGTGCCGGCGACCGCGCGCGTGTTGGGCGGATCGGACAGGTAGCGTCCGACCAGGTTGCGCAGCGCATCGCGATAGAGGTACGAGTCGCCGTCGAGGGTCACGATGATGTCGTTGCTGGCTTCCCGGAGCCCACGATTGAGCGCCGCCGACTTGCCGGCGTTGACTGGCTGGCAGATCAGGTGCAGCCATTCGTACTCCAGGGCCCCGACGATCGCCGCCGTGCGGTCGCGCGAACCGTCGTCGATGACGAACACCTCGAACTCGCCGGGATAGTTCTGGTGGGCGATCGAGCGCAGTGTATCGGCGATCGACGCCTCTTCGTTGTAGGCGGCGATCAGGATCGACACCGCGGGGTACCGGTCGACGTCGCGCCGCGACGGACGCCGGTCGAGCATCAGGCTCATGATCAGGAACGCGTTCATGAACCCGGGGACCAGCGCGATGCCGCCGACGATCATCAGCGCCAGCGCGCGGCCCACCAGACCCGACAGCTCGGTGATCCACGGCAGGGCCACCCAGACCGACAGTGCGAACCAGCCGGCGCTCGCCGCCAGCGCGACGGCGAACTTGAGGCGCACGCCGACGTACAGCGGCGAGTTCGACGTGCGGATGTCGCCGGAGGCGACGATCCGGTCATAGGTGGCATCCGCGAGGGGCCGGATGGCGTCGCGGGCGCCCGCCGCTGCGGCACCCTGCGCAGGCAGAGGTTGCGGCTCGATCGGCGGTGCCTCCTTGCGCGCCGTCGATTCGCGCAGGTCCTTGGAGATGTCGTTGCTCATGATGAGCCTTTAGTGCAAGGCCCGTGCCGCCGGCGGACGGCGGAACAGCTTGCGGGCTACAACCTCGCGCCGGACCCCGGTTTTGCCCTACCATTCGCCTTGCGCCCCCGCCGTTCTTCCGCACGCGTTTCGTCGATTCCGAGCCTGTCGCTTCAGACCCCGTGGACTCAGACCCCTTTGCCGCCGAGCTCGAGAGCCATCGCCGCTACCTGACGCGGGTGGCGCAGCTGCAATTGCGCGACCGCGATGCGGCCGAAGACGTGGTGCAGGACACGCTGTTCGCGGCGCTGACCGGCCGCGACGGCTTCTCGGGTCGCTCCAGCCTCAAGACCTGGCTGACCGGAATCCTGAAGCACAAGATCGTCGACGCGATCCGCCGGAAGCAGCGGCAGCCGATCATCGCCTCGACGTTCGACGAGGAAGTCGACCTCGAGGACTTCGATCCGCTGTTCCGGGACGATGGCGGGTGGGCGACGCCGCCCGCGGAATGGGGTGATCCCGAAAGTGCGCTGTCCCGCCGCGAGTTCTTCGACATGCTGGACTTCTGCCTCGAGCAGCTCCCCCCGAACACCGCGCGGGTGTTCATGATGCGCGAGGTGATGGAGCTCGATACCGCCGAGATATGTAAGGAATTGACGATTACCGCGAACAATCTGTGGGTGATCCTGTATCGGGCGAGGATGGCCTTGCGCCAGTGCCTCGAGCAGAACTGGTTTTCGGGGCAGGCTCGCTCCTGAGCCGGCGCCTGAGGAAGCCCGTACGCGACATGCTGCTGCATCGACTGACGCACATGGTGTCCTGCAAGGAAGCCACGCGACTCATCTCCCAGAGCGAGGAGCGCCGGTTCTCGCTCGGCGAGCGCATCAAGCTGCGCCTCCATCTGGCAGCTTGCACGGCGTGCGCGCGCTTCGAGCGGCAGCTCGCCTTCATGCGCGATGCGATGTCGCGCTACCGGAAGTGAGCCGACGATGCTGGCACTGACGGTCAACGGCAAGCCGATGGAGCTCGCGACGGCGTCGGCCACGCTCGCCGATGTGGTGACGCGGATGGGCCTCGAAGGCAAGCGCATCGCGATCGAGAGAAACGGCGAGATCGTCCCGCGCAGCCGCTACGCGACGACCTCCGTCGCGAGCGGCGACCGGCTGGAGATCGTCGGCGCCGTTGGCGGAGGTTGAACCGCGGCGGCAGTTCATGCGCGCTGCCCGCACACGCGTCGGGCCGCCGAGCCCCGGCGGGGCGCCCCTCGCCGGAGTAAAATGCCGGGCATGAACGCACCCGCCAGCCCATCGTCCCTCGTCGACCCGCTCATCGTGGCCGGCCGCGCCTATCGGTCACGGCTGATCGTCGGCACCGGCAAGTACCGCGATTTCAACGAGACTCGCGCTGCGATCGTCGCCTCGGGCGCCGAGATCGTGACCGTCGCGATCCGCAGGACCAACCTCGGGCAGAACGCGAACGAGCCGTCGCTGCTGGATGCGCTCCCCGCCTCGGAATTCACCTACCTGCCCAACAGCGCCGGCTGTTACACCGCCGACGAGGCGCTGCGCACGCTGCGCCTCGGGCGCGAGCTGCTCGACGGCCACAAGCTGTGCAAGCTCGAGGTGCTGGGCGATTCGACGTCGCTGTTTCCCAACGTGCGTGAGACGCTGATCGCCGCCGAGAAGCTGGTCGCCGACGGTTTCGACGTCATGGTCTACACGTCCGATGATCCGATTGCCGCGCGCGAGCTCGAGCAGATCGGCTGCGTCGCGATCATGCCGCTCGCTTCGCTGATCGGCTCGGGCATGGGCATCCTCAATCCGTGGAACCTGCGGCTGATCCTCGACCAGGCGAAGGTGCCGGTCCTGGTCGACGCGGGTGTGGGGACCGAGTCCGACGCATCGATCGCGATGGAGCTGGGCTGCGCAGGCGTGCTGATGAACACCGCCATCGCCAAGGCGCGCGAGCCGGTGCGGATGGCGCGCGCGATGCGGCTGGCCGTCGAGGCCGGGCGCGAAGCCTTCCTCGCCGGGCGCATGCCGCGCAAGCAGTACGAGGCGAGCCCCAGCTCCCCCACGTCGGGCCTGATCGGATCCTGACGAACCTCGTCGCGCGCAACCGCGGCACCCGCGCGCGAATCGGCGAGGCATGCAGGTGACGGCGCCCGGCAACGGCGACGCGCAAGGCACCCGGGCGCCGCAGCGCCCGATCAGGAGCTTCGTCCTGCGCCAGGGAAGGATGTCCCCGGCGCAGCAGCGCGCCTGCGACGAGCTGCTGCCCCGCTACGGCGTCGACCCTGCGACCCCACTCGATTTCGAGCGGATCTACGGCCGCCGTGCGCCGGTCGTGCTGGAGATCGGATTCGGCATGGGCGAGACGACCGCCGCGATCGCTGCGGCGCAGCCTGACATCGATTTCCTGGGGGTCGAGATGCACCTGCCGGGAGTCGGCGCGCTGCTGCGGCGGATCGACGAGCAGGGACTCGCCAACGTTCGCGTGCTGCGTCACGACGCCGTCGAGGTCGTCGCGACGATGATCGTGCCCGCGACGCTCGCGGGCATCCACGTCTTCTTTCCGGACCCCTGGCCCAAGAAGCGCCACCACAAGCGCCGCCTGCTGCAGCCGGGGTTCGTGCACGAGCTCGCGCTGCGCGTCGCGCCCGGCGGATACCTGCACGTCGCAACCGATTGGGAGGATTACGCGCAGGAGATCCTCGCCACGCTCTCGGCCGAGCCACTGCTCGAGAACACCGCTCTCGACTACGCGCCGCGCCCAGCCTACCGGCCGCTGACCAAGTTCGAGGCGCGGGGCTTGCGCCTCGGTCACCGCGTGCGCGACCTGATCTTCCGCCGCCCCAACCCCGAAAAACAGGGACGCACCACGTTTTAAAACGTGGTGCGTCCCTGTTTTTCAGCGGCGGGTGAGGCGGCGCAAGCGGCGCAGCAGCGGCGACGCGTTGATGCGGTCGAGCTCGCGCCCACGCTCCAGCGCCAGCGTTTCGGCGTGGCGGAACGCCGGCGTCAGTTTCGCGATCTCGGCATCACGCTCGGTGACGCAGCGTTCCGCCTCGGCAACGCCGCGTTGCGCATGCGCGAGCGCGGCCTGCAGCACGGCAATGCGTTCCGCGTCGCGCGCGACGATCGACGCAAGCTCGCCGCTGCGCTCGGCATACACCTGCCGCGCCTCGTCGCCCCCCAGCGCATGCCGCGCATCATCGACGGCCCGGCGCAGCGGCCGCAACGGATCGGCGGCGTGGAACTCGTCGATCCGGCACGAGTACTGCGGATGGCGTTCGAGCAGCGCTGTCGTCGCGGCCGTCGTCAGCGCATCCCGCTCGCCGGAAAAGCTGACCGCCCCCTCGTGGAAGACGAAGACGTCGGCTGCGAGCACGCTGCGCCAGCCGGCGGCCGCCGCGCGCATGCAGAAATCGTTCTCCTCGCCGTAACCGCGTCCGAAGCGCTCGGCGTCGAACGCGCCCACGGCATCGAGGCAGGCGCGGCGTATGTACATGCAGAAGCCGACGGCAGTCGGCAGGTCCGCATGGCGCCCGGCGTTGACCGACGCGAACAGGCGGTCGAGCCCGGCGAGCCCCAGCGTTCCGGGCGTGCCGCCGGTCCAGCCTTCGTACGGATACGAGCAGATCGTCGCGTTGTTGGAGAACGGCGTCACCGTCCCGACGTCGCGCTCGCGGTACGCGCAGGCGTGAAGCCTGTCGAGCCAGTCGTTCGCCGTCTCCGCGTCGCTGTTCAGCAGCACGACATCGCGATCGGGATGCAGCGCGAGGCCGCGGTTCGCCGTCCGCACGAATCCGAGATTGCTCGCGTTGCGCAGCAGCTCGATCCGCCGCTGCGCAGCAAGCTCGTCGAGCCAGGCCGCGATCCCGGGCTCGGGGCTCGCGTCGTCGATCGCGACGATCGAGAACGGGGCACGCTGCACGGCTGCAAACAGTCCCTCGAGGCAGCGCCGGGTTGCGGCGAGACCGCGGTAGACCGGAACGATCACGTCGATCATCGTCATCCCCGGCCCCTGCGGCGCGAGAGGCGCCGCGTGATCCCTCCGAGGCCTTCGGCGCGCAGGATCGCGTGCACCCGCGCGCGCAACGCCCGGCCCGCACGCGGGGCGGCCGCGAGGCGCAGCAGCTGCAGTGCCGCGCCCCCGCCCATCGCCAGCGGGCGCGCTTTCGATCCGGCACCGCGCGACCCGTCGTATTGCGCGCGCAGCAGCCGTCCCTCCGTCGAGCACCAGTACGCGAAGCTGCGCGGGCCCGTCGAGGCGTCGTAGGGATCGGGGAACGCGTCGCGCAGATCCGCGCGATCGCGATAGAGCCAGCGATGCCAGGCCTCGATCGGCGTCCCGTCCGAGTAGCGGCCGAACGCCCACGGCGTCCGGCTGATCGGATCGCTGTCGGCGACCTCCGTCTCGCGCTCGTACCACGCGATCAGTTCCTGCACCGACCTGCTTGTCGCGGCATTCTTGATCGCCATGATGCGATGGGCACCGCTGTCGAAGCCGGTGAAATGATAGAAGCCCAGCGGCTCGCCGTCGACCTCGAATCCCGACTCCAGGCTGCCGGTCAGCTCGCGCGTCGTGAGGTTCCAGGTCGCGACGTTGTGCCGCGACGACTTGACGATCGCGACGTCGTCGAAGAACACCGGGGCGAAATTCACCCACTTCTGGTCGGTGAACAGGCCGTTGGGCACGTCGGCGCGGCACAGCTCGTAGGTGCGCTCGCCCCACCAGTGCGCGAAGCGCCTTCCTTCGTCGCAGTTCGTCACGCCGATGAAACCCAGGTTGAAGATGCCGTGCTTGAGGCTCGCGACCTCGTTGTCGAGGACCGCCTCGAGCGTGCGCTCGGGCTTGTTCTGGTGCGGGGTCAGCGCGAGGCTCGCGTGCGCGAGCGTGGCGAGGATGTCGTCGACGCGCGAGAACAAAACGATGTCCGGATCGAAATAGACGACGGTTGCGCAACCGGGCAGCTCGAGCAGCCTCTGGAGGGCGAAAGGCTTGATCGCGGTCGCCAGCTCGACGATGTTGTGGGTGAAGCTCCAGCGGTGCCAGTCGGGAATTCCCAGCTGCGACACGTCGAGAACGTCGTCGAAAGGCTCGCCCTCGGCGACCAGCCAGTCCGGCCGCCGGTCCGCCAGCGCGAGATGGATGACGGCCTCGGGATGATGGCGCCGGATCGAACGGCACAGGATGCGCACCTTCGGCAGGTAGTTGACTGCGGCGCTGGTGTAGACGTGCAGGGCGCCTGCCATCAGCGATCTCCCCCGGCGAGCTGTCGGTGGAAATCGACCAGCGTGGCGAGCGCCGCATCCGCGCTCACCTCGGTGCACAGCCGCGCCCGGTCACAGTTGCGCAGCCGCTCGCCGGGCGCTCCCAGGTCGAATGCGACGATCGGCAGGCGCAGGCGCATCATCTCCTCCACGACATAGGAGAAGGTCTCGGGGCAGATCGACGGGAAGAACAGCATGTTGACGTGATTCGCCTCAACCAGGTCGACCAGGTCATCGCGCCGGTAGGGTCCGGTGACCTGCAGGCGCCCGGAGGCGATCCGGATGTCCAGCGCCCCGATCACCACGACCCGGATGTCGCGTTGCTCGCGATCGATGCGCGCGAGCATCTCCTTCACGACCAGCGCGCCTTTCTGCACGCTGATCTGGCCGACGATCCCGATGACCAGCGGCGCGCGAGGGTCGCACTTCGGCAATCGCGCAGGGGCGAAATCGACACGATGCGGGATCACGCTGATGCGGGCGGCGTCCAGCGACGGGTAGGCCCGCAGCAGCAGCTCGCGCGTCGATTGCGAGAAGCAGCGCAGCTCGTCCGCGGCAGCCAGGCAGCGGCCCCAGATCGCGCGCCAGGGGCCGATCTCGGTGGGCGGGGAAAGCCGCACGTAGCTCGCACGATGACGCGCGAGGCAGACCACGCACTGCGAGAGTGCCGGAATGCCGCAATAGCGCCCATCGGCGTTCAGCAGCACGAACGACGGGCAGACGTAGAAGTAGTCGTTGATGGCCACCGTCAGGCGCAGGCGCGGGTGGTCGATGCGCAGCGCCGCGAGCCATTCGGCGAAGACCAGCGGCTCGTCGAAGGAGACGGGGCTGTTCAGGAACAGCTCGTCGACCGCGGCATGCCCGACGACCGCCTCGAGCGGCAGGAACGATGCGATGCGGAAAGTCTCCTCGGCACCGCCGCCGCGCAGCAGGTGCAGCCGGTAGTCGAGCGTGGGCAGGTTGTAGGTGCACAGCAGCACCGTCGCGCCCGCCGCGAGGCGCTCGTCGATGATCGTGCGGCGATAGACGTTCGCGCCACCGCCCATGTTGTGGTCGAACACGATCGTCACTCGCGCCGCGCCGGCGAGCCGGGCGCGCAACTCGCGCCCGACCGCGGCATCGTCGAGCGACGGCGCCAGGTAGTTCTGCGCCCTGGCGCGCTGCACGATGCCCTTGACGTCACCGCGTCCGAGACGCCGCGCGACTGCGCGCAGGACGTAGCCCGCCTCGCGCAGCCTGCGCCGCGCCGGGCCGCCGTCGGCGGCCGACGTGATGTCGAGCTCCGCCTTCCCGCCGTCGCCGAATTCGGCTTCGAGGCTCCAGTGCCGGACCGGGCCGCGCGGAATGTATCCGGTCGCGATGAAACCGGATGATTCGGCGTCGGGCAGCTGCGGGAATGCCTCCTTCACGTCCGATCGCACCAGGCCGTGGCTGACCGGCAGGCGCGACTCCCAGCCGTCGCCGTCGAGCACCAGCGTCAGCGCGTCGATGGTCCGCGTCGGGTGCGAGACCCAGCCCCATCCGAAGATGCGCCGCCCCCGCGCCAGCATGCGGTCGATCCCGTAGCGGAGGTCCGGGTCCGCGTTCAGGGACATCGCCGGCCCCGCAGCCCGCGTTGCGGCGCAGCGATCACGCGAGCGTCACGACGATCGGCTGGTGGTCCGACGCCTGGGTGCCCAGGTCGACCCGCACGTCGCGCAGCCGCGCACGCAGCTCGTCGGAGACGAAGACGAAATCGCAGTGGAGCTCGGGCTCGCCGGGGACCGTCTTCTCGTGGAGCCTGAACGTCGTCGGATGGGGAAGGTCGCGATGGAGCTGCCGCCAGGCGTCGAACAGCGGCGGGGTCGCATCGTCGAAGCCGGCGAGCATGCGCAGGTATTCGTCGGAATCGGGCTCGAAGTTGCAGTCGCCCGCGACCAGCGTCGCGCGGGGCCGCAGGAACGTGTGGAAAGGCCCGCCGTCGTCCATGGTGACCCGCGCGTCGCGGGCATGCGCATGGCCGTCCGCGTAGATCCTGCGCAGCGCCTCGACCTGGGCCATCCGCTGCATCGCCGAATAGTACTCGAGGTGAGTGGTGACGACGCGCAGGTCGCCCAGCGGCGTTGCGACCACGGCCTCCAGCGCGATGCGCGGCATCCCCGGCACCCCCGGATCGCAAGGGTAGGGCAGCAGGTGGCGGTAGACCTGTCGCACCGGAAAGCGTGACAGGATCATGTTGCCGAAGCGCCTGCGGCGGCCGCCCTCGCCCGGCTGGTCGACCGCGATCGCCGGCACCGCCGCGTACCCGGGCAGCAGCTGCGCGAGGCGCGCGAACTGGTCGGCGTCGTCCGCGCCCGCGAGCCGCGGGTCGGGGTAGTTGTCGGCGATCTCCTGCAGGCACAGCAGGTCGAAATCGGCGAGGCGCCTCGCTTCGGCGACGATGCGCGCAGGGTCGACCCGGCCGTCGACGCCGCGGCACCACTGCACGTTCCAGGTGACCAGGATCATCGGATGCCCGCGCGCATGAACGACTGCACGAACTGCCTCTGGAAGAGCAGGAACGCGACCAGCAGCGGCCCGGTCGACAGCAGCGTCGCGGCGCTGATGATCGACCAGTCGATCCCCTGGTCGGTCGACGAGAACACCTGCAGGCCGACGGTCACCGGTCGCGACTCGACCGAGTTGGTGATGATCAGCGGCCACAGGAAGTTGTTCCAGTGGTAGGACACCGATACCAGCGCATAGGCGAGGTAGGTCGGGCGCGCCAGCGGGACGTACACCTTCCACAGCGTCTGCAGCGGCGAGCAGCCTTCGACCCGCGCGGCCTCGTCGAGCTCGCGCGGCACCGTCTTGAACGTCTGCCGCAACAGGAAGATGCCGAA
>DAHUXO010000209.1 GCA_027307095.1 Betaproteobacteria bacterium
ATCGCCTCCGACTGGCAGCGCGAGGTCGGCGTCAACTACGCGCCGCCGACGTTCATCGGACCTGACGAGCCGGCGGCCGCGACGCCACAGGCGACGACACCCCAGACCCCGGTGCCCCCGGGCGGAACCTACCAGTCGAAGGTCGTCGATCCGATCGGCGACGTCATCGCAGCGCTGAGGGCGGGAAAGGTCCCCGGTGGGCCGCTGCCGCCCGAGACGGCGGAAGAGAAGAGCGTCGACCCGCTCGCCGACGTCATGTCCGAGATCCGTGCCGACAAGAAAGTCGAGGCGAAGGCCGAGCACCGGGTGCGGCTCGCGACGCTGCCTTTCGGCGGCGACAAGTGGGGCCGCGACGTGCTGAAGAAGACGATCAAGGGATCGGAAACGTCGATCTTCGTGGGCATCGCTTCGGCGGCGGTCGCGACGTTCATCGGCACGCTGCTGGGGGCGCTCGCCGGCTACTACGGCGCGAAGGTCGACGATTTCCTCAACTGGTTCTACAGCGTGTTCAGCTCGATGCCTCCGCTGCTGCTGATCCTCGCCGTCGCCGCGGTGCTGCAGCACAAGGGCATCGTGACCATCATCCTGATCCTGGGGCTGACCGGCTGGACCGGCGTGTTCAGGCTGATTCGCGCCGAGTACCTGAAGCACAAGGCGCGCGAGTACGTGCAGGCCGCCGATGCGATCGGGGCGTCGAACGCGCGCCGGATGTTTGTCCACATCTTCCCGAATGTCTCGCATGTCGTGCTGGTCCAGCTCTCGATCCTCGTCGTCGGCTTCATCAAGGCCGAGGTGATCCTGTCGTTCCTCGGATTCGGCGTCCCCGTCGACGTCGTCTCGTGGGGCTCGATGCTGAACGAGGCGCAGAACGAGCTGATCCTCGGCAAGTGGTGGCAGCTCGTCGCGGCGGGCACCGCGATGGCTCTGCTGGTGACGGCGTTTTCGATCTTCACGGATTCGCTGCGCGATGCGCTCGATCCGCGGCTCAAGGGACGTACGGGGGCGTGATGGGCACCATTCAATCAGGCGTCATGCAGTCCAACGGCGATCCCCTGGTCCGCGTGCGCAACCTGCGCGTCTCGTTCCGCCTCGACCGGCACACATCGTTCGAGGCGGTCAAGGGCATCTCGTTCGACATTCCGCGCAACAAGACCGTCGCGCTGGTCGGCGAATCTGGATCGGGCAAGTCCGTCACGTCGCTCGCGATGCTCGGGCTCCTGCCGCCCGAGAACTCGATCATCGACCGGACCAGCGAAATCCTCTACGGCGGCCGCAACCTGGTGACGCTGCCGATCGGCGAGCTGCGCAAGCTGCGCGGCGCCGACATCTCGATGATCTTCCAGGAGCCGATGACGTCGCTGAACCCGGTGTTCACCGTCGGCTGGCAGCTCGAGGAGGTCCTGCGGCTGCACATGGGAATGCGGGGCCGCGCGGCGCGCAAGCGCGCGATCGCGCTGCTGGGCGAAGTCGGAATTCCCGAGCCCGAGAGGCGCATCGACGCCTACCCGTCGCAGCTCTCGGGCGGCCAGCAGCAGCGCGTGATGATCGCGATGGCGATCGCCTGCGAGCCCAAGCTCCTGATCGCCGACGAGCCGACGACGGCGCTCGATGTCACGATCCAGAAGCAGATCCTCGACCTGATCGCCGCGCTGCAGAAGCGGCTCCAGATGTCGGTGCTGTTCATCACGCACGACCTCGCGGTCGTCGGCGAGATCGCCGACTACGTCGTCGTCATGCGCAACGGCGAGATCCGGGAGCAGGGGCCCGCCAAGTCGATCTTCGAGTCGCCGCAGGACAGCTACACCAAGGCGCTGCTGCTCTGTCGCCCCCGGCTCGACCGCCGGCCGATGCGCCTGCCGGTGATCGACGACTTCATCCGCGGCACCGGTCCGCAGCACACCGAGGAGCGCCCACGGGGCATCGGCGCGGGCGACCCGATCGTGCTCGACGTGAAGAACCTCGGCAAGAGCTTCTATTCGCGCGAGGGGATCTTCGGAACGCGCGAATTCAAGGCGGTCAAGGACGTCTCGTTCCGCCTGCCCAAGGGCAAGACACTGGGACTGGTCGGTGAATCAGGGTCGGGCAAGACGACGGTGGGGCTGACGCTGATGCGCCTGCACGAGGCGACGTCCGGCGAGGCGATCTTCGAGGGCCGCGACCTGCTGTCGATGCCGCCGAAAGAATTCATGCGCTACAAGCGCCGCATCCAGATCATCTTCCAGAATCCCTATGCGTCGCTGAATCCGCGGTTCACCGTCGGCCAGATCCTGGTCGAGCCGATGCATATCCACGGCATCGGGACGAGCGCGCAGGACCGCACCGACAAGGCGTTCGAATTGCTCGCCAAGGTCGGGCTGCCCGAGGTGTCGTTCTACAAGTACCCGCACGAGTTCTCGGGCGGCCAGCGGCAGCGGATCGCGATCGCACGCTGCCTGACGATGCAGCCCGACATCCTGATCTGCGATGAATCGGTGTCGGCGCTCGACGTTTCGGTCCAGGCCCAGGTGCTGAACCTGCTGCAGGATCTGCAGGACGAGTTCCGGATGTCGTACATCTTCATCTCGCACGACCTGGCTGTCGTCAAGTACATCTCCGACCAGGTGATGGTGATGAGCGAAGGCGAGATCGTCGAGATCGCGAATTCGGACGACATCTACCGTCATCCGAAGATGCCGTACACCCAGCGGCTGCTGGCTTCGATCCCCAAGGGCTGGCACGGCTAGCGGTTGGCGGGGCGCCCGCCCCGCCGCCGGTGGCGACGCTTCGCGCGCCGCGCGTCGCCGCGATCCAGGAGAACGCTCGACGTCGCGATGCTGCGACGCAGCACGCCGACGCCTCCGCGCGTTACAACCTCTTACACATCTTTTGTATGACAGCGCGACATGCCTCAGGGCGTTGGAGCGATACTGATATCGGTGTCGCGTAGGTTATATGCTTAGGTTGGCATGGGTCAGTAGAAATCCGGCATCGGAAGGATCGCACCCCAGCCGCCAGCACAGACCGGTCGATCATCGCGACCTGGGGGAGGGTGTGCACCATGTGGAAAGCGGCTTTCGCCTTCCTGGCGGCGTCGTCTGTCGCGCTGCCCGCCTCCGCGGAAATCTTCAAGTGCCCGGGTCCGAACGCGATGGACCGGTACCAGAATTTTCCCTGCCCGATCGATTCGCTGGGCTCGGGTCCCACGAAGCCCTCGGCTCCTGCGACCCCGCCAGCCATTGCGAACACCGGGACGACCGGCGCGGCAGGTCACGGCGTCGTCGCGACGCCGATGACGTTCGCTTCCAGGGACGGGCTGCGCATCGGGATGACCCGCGATGAAGTCAAGTCAGCCTGGGGTACGCCAGTGGACGTGTACTGGGACGAGCTGGTCGACGGTCGCGTTGAGATCTGGTCGTACCCTGCTGCCCGCTCCGTGACGTTCGATGTTTCCGGTCGGGTGTCGGCGATCGCGCCATGAACCGCCGCCGCGTCGAGAAGATCCGGCGAGCACCACAACAAGCCATGTCCGGCCATCGCGCAGGAGGTGTCGCGACAATGAGTGAATCCGAATCTTTACCAGGTGTGGAGCGAGCGCGCCGGAGCACCGAGCCGGGGCGCTTCAGGGTGGGCACGAACCCGGGATCCAGGACAGCGTTCTGCGATGCGGGACACAAAGGAGGAGCACATGACACAGAAGGACGGCATTCCGCACAAACGTGCGCGATCGTACCTGTTGCTCAGCGCTGCCATCGCGGCGTTCGCGCTCGGCGCCAACGCGTGGGCCGCGAACGACCTCGATACCCTCGCGAAGGCGGGTCTCGACTCGAGCGCCGCCGACGTGTTCAACACCAAGTGGCTCGGTCACAACGATCTGCAAGGGCGAGTCGTGTATCAGACGACCGTCCACACCTATCCCAACGGTCGCGTCTACGCGTTCGCCGGGCACTTCAACGGCAAGATGTACAACCCGATGACCGGAAACATCGAGGTCAATGGAACCTCCATCGTCGACGTCACCGATCCCAGGAACCCCGTCTACGTCAAGCACCTGGTGGCGGACCACGGCGGCGCACGCATGAACATGCTGTGCGACGGCAGCGTGCTTCCGCACGGCGCGGCGGGCCACGTCTACCTGCTGCGCGAAAACGGCGCGGTGCAGCACGAGGTCTGGGACGTGACCGACCCGGCGAATCCCACGCTGGCTTCGACACCGGTGACCGGTCTCAGCGTTACGCACCGGAGCTGGTGGGACTGCAGGACCGGGATCGCCTATCTCGTCGGCGGCGCGACCAAGAAGACCGACCCCGGCTACGACGGCTGGAACGGTGCGAGCAGCCCGAACCAGCACCTGAAGATCTACGATCTCAGCGACCCGACCAAGCCGGTGTACATCGAGGACTTCGGGTACCCCGGACAGAATCCGGGTTCGACCTTCCTGATGCCGGGAACCGAGGCGCAGGGCGCGGCACCTTACGAGTCCAACGGACACAAGGTCGTTCCTCCCGGCGTGCATGGTCCGATCGTCGTCTCGACGCTCGACGGCAACGAGGTCGCCGGCGGACGCGTGATCAACCGCCTGTACATGCCCTACGGCGTGGGATCGAACGGCCTGGTCCAGATCGACGATCTCGACAAGGTGCTTCCGCCTCCTTATGGTCACGCGCCCTGCTACTCGTACCCGTCGGGGGTCACGCCGCCCGCACCGAACCTGGGTTGCTCGCCGTACAAGGGCGGGCCGCAGGATCCGACCGACGCGGAACTGCTCGCGCCCCAGATCGGCGTGATCTACATGCCGGGCGTCGAAGGCGGGCATTCGTCGTACCCGTATTACGGGATACCGTTGACGCAGTACGCGAACTTCACCGACAACACGCTGCGCGACATCCTCGCCGTCTCGTCGGAAGAGACGGACAACCGTTGTACCGGGTCGCCCCACCTGCTGTACCTGATGGACATCACGCAGACGATCGGCCAGGGCGGGGACACGAGTGCCGAGCAGCACCCATGGCCGATCTCCACGGTCACGGTGAACGACTTTTCGGAGCGTCCCAACTTCTGCTCGCGCGGTACCCGCTTCGGCGTGCACTCGATGAACGAGAACTTCAACGACCCGTTCTACGGCAAGTTGATGGTGAGCGCATGGTTCGATGCGGGCATCCGGGTCACCGATATCCGCGACCCGTACCATCCGGTGGAAGTCGCGCATTTCATCGCTCCGATCACGCCGTTCACCCAACCGAGCTCGGCCACGATCGGTGGCGTCACGTACACCGCGAAGGATGTCTCCTGCGATAACACCTACGTCGACGACGACGGCCTCCTGTACTGCGGGGACCGCGTGGGAGGCGGTCTCGACATCGTGCAGCTGACCGGCCAGGCGGCGCAGATCGGCGGCATGGTCGGCAAGCCACGCAACCACTGATGCGGATGTCCTTCACCGCGGGTGTCTGACGACTCGTTGGTGACCTGCCCGGCTCGGCGCAAGCGCGTCGAGCCGGCTTTCGTTCGAGCCGGCGCTTCAGACGACCGGCGTCGTGCCGTCGCTGCGTTGAATTTTCGGGCGCGTGTCGGCTCGACAAGGAGGCTTCATGAATTGGCGGCTGGTCGTGATTGCTGCACTGATGTCGACGGGGGCTGCTGGCGCCGCCGCCGGGGACGACATCACCGTCATCTCGTTCGGTCGAGCAGATCAGGCCGCCCTGACGCAGGCGTACTACCGTCCGTTCCGGACGGCGACCGGCATCGGCGTCAGGTCGCTTTCCTACGACGGGGAGACGACGGAACTCGAGCATATGGTGAAAACGGGCAAAGTCGATTGGGACGTCATCCAGGTGGAATCCGCGACGCTCCAGCGCGGATGCCGCGCAGGATTGTTCGAGAAGCTCGATTACGGCAGGATCGCGAGCAAAGCCGATTTCATACCCGGTGCGGTGTCCGAGTGCGGCGTCGGGATCTTCGCGTGGTCGATGGCCCTGGCCTACGACGCCGCCAGGTTCAAGGCTGCGCCGCGCTCGTGGGCCGACTTCTGGAACCTGAAGAAATACCCGGGCCGGCGCGGACTGCGCAGGAGCGCCAAGTACACGCTGGAGATCGCGCTGCTCGCCGACGGGGTCGCGCCAGGCGACGTGTACAAGGTGCTCGCGACCCAGGCGGGCGTCGCTCGCGCTTTCAGGAAGCTCGATCAGATCAAGGCGGACACGACGTGGTGGGACGCAGCGCCGCAACCGGCGGAGTTGCTGGATGGCGGCAACGTGGCGATGTCTGCGGCATACACGCTATGGGTCGCGCGCGAGCATCGGCGCAAGGAGAGTATCCGGATCGCCTGGAATGGCAGCTTCTACGACGTCGACAGCTGGGCCATACCGGTGGGCACGCCGAGAAGCGCCGATGC
>DAHUXO010000236.1 GCA_027307095.1 Betaproteobacteria bacterium
GGCACGCCCCCGGTCGCCGGCGCTGCGGCAGGACTGGCTGCATCGCCGCCGGCGGCGCCAGCCCCCGGCGCGCCCGCCGCGACCGCTGCCGTCTCGAGCTTGCGCAAGCGGGTGTCGAGGTCGACGTAGAGATCGCGCTGCCGCTTCTGCGACTGATCGAGTTCGTAGGTGACGACCTCGACCTGGCCGCGCAGCTTGGCGACGTCGCTTTGCAGCAGCTCGATCTGGTTGGCGAGGTCGGCGAGACCCCGCCCCTTCAACTGCTGCTCGACGGCGGTGAGGCGGGTCTCGATCTGCTGCTGCAGGTCGGCGAGGCGCTGGTTGGTGGCGTCGATGCGACGCCGCGCCTCGTCGTCGTCGAACAGGGCGGCGTGCGCGGCGTGCGCGAACGTCGCCAGCAAGGCGACGACGACGAATGAAGCGCGCTTGCTCACTCGCCGGCGTAGACGATGTCGTCGCGGCGGTTCTCGGCCCAGGCGGCCTCGTCATGCCCGGGGTTCTTCGGCTTCTCCTTGCCGAAGCTCACCGTCTCGATCTGGCTGTCGCGGGCGCCCAGCAACACCATCATCCGCTTGACCGCGTCGGCGCGCTTCTGGCCGAGCGCGATGTTGTACTCGTGCGAGCCGCGCTCGTCGGTGTTGCCCTGGATCGTCATCCGCGCGTCGGGATGCGCCTGCAGCCAGCGCGCATGCGCCTCGACCAGCGGCTTGTACTCGTCCTTCACGACGAAGCTGTCGTAGTCGAAATACACGCTGCGCTTGGACAGGATGTTGTTCGGGTCGTGCAACGGGCTCGTCGACTCGCCGGTGGCCGATCCGGAGACCCCGCCGGCGCCCGCGCCGCTGGTCTGCGCCCCCGCCGCCCCGGCTGCGGCCGCCCCGCTCTTGTCGACCACCGGTGCCTCGGTCGTGGGCGTGGTCGAGCAACCGACCAGGGCAGTTGCGATCAGTGCAACGAACAATAGATTGCGCATGGCGTCTCCTGCTTGGATGAGTGGTGCGCACGATCGTGTGCGCAAAGGAAGGAAATCAACCGGATCACGACCGCGGAAGCGGTCCCCAGGCGGGCTCGCGCACGTCGGTCGCCGGCGCGACGAGCCGCTGTTTCACGCGACCGTCGCTGGAGACCGCGGCCAATGTACCACGCCCTCCCGCTTCGTTCGCATAGATGATCATCTTGCCGTTGGGGGCGATGCTGGGGCTCTCGTCGGCGGGCCCCGAAGTCAGCACCTGCATCTGGCGCGTCGCGAAATCGAGCGACGCGATCTCGAAGCGCCCGTTCTCGCGATGCACGAACACGATGCCCTTGCCATCGGGAAACGGCCGCGGCGACACGTTGTAGTTGCCGTCGAACGTGAGCCTCTCGACCTGGCGGGTCAGCAGGTTGGCACGATAGATCTGCGGCGTGCCGCCGCGATCGGAGGTGAACACCAGCGACTGGCCGTCGGGCGTGAACATCGCCTCGGTGTCGATGCTCTGCGAGGTCAGCACGCGGGTGACGCCGCTGCCGTCGGGGTTCATCAGGAACACCTGCGAGCCGCCGTCCTTGCTGAGGGTGACGACCATCTTGCGGCCGTCGGGCGACCAGGCCGGCGAGCTGTTGCTGCCGCGGAAGTTCGCGACCGGGCGTCGCTGCCCCGTCGTCAGCGACTGCAGGTACACGACGGGCTTGCGGTTCTCGAACGACACGTATGCGAGCTGCGTGCCGTCCGGAGACCAGCGCGGCGACAGCAACGGCTCGTTCGACGAGACGATCGTCTGCGGGTTGAAGCCGTCCGCGTCGGCGACCATCAGCTGGTAGCGCGGCCCCTGCTTGGCGATGTAGGCGATGCGCGTCGAGAACACGCCGGGATCGCCGGTCAGCTTCTCGTAGATGACGTCGGCGATCTTGTGCGCGGTCGCGCGGAACTGGGCCTGGGTCACCGTGAATGCCATCGACACCAGCGTCGTCTGCTTGACGACGTCGACCAGCGCGAAGCGCACGTCGACGCGCCCGTCGGGCAGCGGTCGCATCGAGCCGACGACGACCGCGTCGGCATTGCGCGCGCGCCAGACCGCCGGCTGCACGTCCGCGGCGCGCGCGGGACGCGGCACGATGCCGTCGGTGTTCACCAGGCGGAACAGGCCCGAGCGGGAGAGGTCCGCGCCGACGATGCCCGAAATGCCCAGCGGCCACGTCGCTTCGGCGTCGAAAGGCACGATCGCGATCGGGATCATCGTCGCCGCGCCTCCGACGATCTCGATCGTCAGCTGCGCGCGGGCCGCGGACAGCGGGACGAGCGCCAGCAGGCATACGGCGAGCCAGCGGCCAAGCGAACGAATCATCGAGATGCGGAACCCGGGAATGGCGATGTGGAGCGACGACGGCACCGACGCGATGCTCGCTGCGCGCCGTCGCGTGCGCGACGCAGTGAGATCGCGATGCCCGCGCATTATAACGATCGAAGCCGCGCCGCGGATGACCATCGCGCTCAATTCGGCGCGACCGTCGTCGGGAAACCAAACGCCTGCGTGATTCGCTCCCCCATGCGCCGGGCCTCGTCGCGGGCCGGATACGGTCCGACGTACACGCGATAGAGGCCCCCGGCCTGCCGGATTTTCGGTTCGACCTGCGCCTGCGCGAGTTGGTTCTGCATGTGCGCGAGGAACGCCTTCGCGTTTGAAAAATTTGCAAACGCGCCGAGCTGCACGGCGAAACCCGCAGGCGTGGCCGCCAGCGGCGGCGCATCGAGGCCCGACGCGGGGGCGAACCGCGCCGTGGCAGCGGTCGCATCGGTCGCGGGAGGCGCATAGGGCGACGCGACCGCGGGCGCAGCCGCGACCGGCGGCAGCGGGGGCGTCGCGCGGACCTGCGCCCACTGCGCGATCTGGCCGGGCAGGATCGCGTCGACCGCGACTTCGCCGCTGCCGTTCTTCGCGATGCCCAGCTTGTACGCGGCGGCGTAAGAGAGGTCGATGATGCGCCCGTTCAGGAACGGCCCGCGGTCGTTGACCCGCACCACGACGCTCCTGCCCGTCGCGAGGTTGGTGACGCGCGCGTAGGACGGCAGCGGAAGCGTCGGGTGCGCCGCCGTCATCGCGTACATGTCGTAGATCTCCCCGCTCGAGGTCCGCTGGCCGTCGTACTTGCGGCCGTACCAGGAGGCGATGCCGACCTCGTGATAGGGCTCGAGGCTCGTCGCCGGAATGTACTCGTGGCCGAGCACCGCGTAGGGCTTGTTCGCCGCCGCGCGCAGCGGCTCCAGGCGCGGCACCGCGTCGGGAATCGCATCGAGGTTCGCCGGCGGGTGCGCCCCCGGCCCGTCGTCCAGGTAGTAGCCGCCCGACGACGGGCCGACGCCCGGTGCGCGCCCCGAAGGCCCGCGCATCGGGACGCTCGAGCAGGCGGCGAGCGCCAGCGCGAGGAACAGCGTCGGATAGCGGTACCGTTGCATCGTGTTCGCGGGTCGGCCGTCGCTGCCGCCGATCGTGTTCGCTGAAATGCCCGGCAGAATCTACCATTGCACCGCGATGGGGCCAACCTCGGGACGGCCTCGGCGCCGTGGCCGATCGCGCGGAGGGGAACGCTTGGGAACGTACGTATTCGCGTGGAATCCGAAGCTGTGGAATTGGCCGGAACTCGGGCGCGAGCGGCGCCGCATCGCGGCCCGGGGCCACGTCGACATCGAATGGGCCTGCGGACGCACCCGCGCGATCGAAGCCGGATCGCGCGCATTCTTCGTTCGGCTCGGCGTGCCGCCCAAGGGGCTGATCGGATCCGGGTACACGCTTTGCGAGCCCTGGTCCGATGTCCACTGGATCGCCGCCAGGGCGGCGCTGGGGGCGACGACGCACTACCTGAAGCTGCGGCTCGATTTCCTGAGCGACCTGCCGCTGATCGCTCTCGATGAGCTCACCGCGCCGCCTTTCGGCCGCTTCCGCTGGGCCGTGCGGCAATCGGGGATGCGCATGCCGTCGTCGATCGCCGACGCGCTGGAGCCGTGGTGGGAGGAGCGCGTCGCCGCCGCCCGGAGGTAGCATTCCGCACGGGGTGGCGGCGAGTGAATGCGAAAGGCTGCAAATGCACAACATCGTCTTCGGCATCATTTCCGGCGCGTTCGGCACCGCCTATTTCATCTACGGCAAGCGCCAGGAACGCTTCGTCCCGCTGATCGCCGGCATGCTGCTCTGCGTCTACCCGTACTTCGTCAGCGGCATGCTGTGGCTCGCAATCGTCGGGGTCGCGCTGCTGGTGGCGCCGTTCCTGATCGATTTCTGAAATTCCATTTCGGGACGGCCGGGGTCACGTCTGGTAACACCTTGCCCGGCTCACCGGTCGCGCCAAAGGAGTAGGATGGTTTCGGCCCGTCGCGCCGACCGGCCCGACGGTTTCGCGGAAGGTTTCGGGGAAATGAAGGCGTGCCCGAACCATGGAGGCGCTCGTCGTCCTGGTCGTGTTGCCGATCGTCGTCGGCCTCGTCTCGGAATTCGCGTTCCGCGACACGACGCGTGCGTCGCTCGCGGCGGCGATACTGTCGTCCCTCACCGTCTACGCCTGCCTGGAACTCCTCGATCCCGGGGGCACCTGGAATGCCCTCGCCGGTTTCCTTGTTTCGCCCTTGGCGATCGCATTCTCGCTGGCGACCGTGCTGACGTGCTTCGGCGTGCTCCAAGGCCGCCGTCCGCGGCGCCGACGCAGGGCATGAAGCGGTGACCGGCAGGCTCAAATCCCATGCGGCGAACCCCGATCTACAGCAGCTCGAGCGCGTCGCGACCTGTCGCGGGCGCGACCGCAGCCGAGGCCCCGGCGCCCGGCGCGGCTTCCGCGCAGCCGGGCGATGCCGCAGGGCAGGTCGGACGCGGAACGGCTGCTGAAGACGCGGGGGCCGCCCGCCGCGGATGGGCTTCCGTCGCCGCTACGCTGCGCCGCGCCCGCGGCGCCGTGGCCCGAGGCGGCACATTCGTCCGGCGCCATGACTGGCTGCTGGCGATGGCCGCGGGCGCACTGGTCGCCGCGGCGATGCTCTACGGCTACGGCGTGCTGCACCCGACGCCGGCGCCGCTCACGCAGGACGACATCGACCACGCGGTGCTCGACACGCTGCAAACCAAGACCCTGCCCTCGCAGGCGGCGCGCGCCTATGCCGCGGTGCGCGAATCGGTCGTGCGCGTGCGCGAGTTCGAGAGCAGCACCGGCGAAGGCGACCTCCAGACCGGCGTGGGCAGCGGCGTGGTCATCGTCGACGACGGGACGATCCTCACCAATCTGCACGTCGTCGCCGGCGCCAGGCGCATCGGCGTCGAATTCGCGGACGGCACCGAATCGGAGGCGAAGGTGATCGGCACGCAACCCGAGAACGACCTCGCCGTGTTGAAAGCGGCCACCGTTCCCGACGACCTCCCGGCCGCCACCCTGCGCTCGACCAGCGACCTGGTGCCCGGCGACCGGGTGATCGCAGTCGGCTTTCCGTTCGGGATCGGCCCGTCGGTCACATCGGGCGTCATTTCCGGATTGAGGCGCCAATACCGTTCGCCGGAAGGTAAGCGCTTGCTGACCAATCTGATCCAGTTCGATGCCGCGGCCAATCCCGGCAACTCCGGAGGCCCCCTGGTCACCATGGACGGCGCGGTCGTCGGGATCGTCACCGGCATCCTGAATCCGACCAACCAGCGCGTGTTCGTCGGCATCGGATTCGCCGTCCCGATCGAGAACGCGGCGGCCGCGGTCGGCATGTCGCCGTTCTGAGGCCGTCCATCACCCGCTCCCGCGCAAGGACCCCATGGACCTTCGAGACAGCACCGTCCCCCATGTCGCCTCGTTGATGGAGCGCATCCTCTACGAGGTAAAGAAGGTAGTCGTCGGCCAGGACCATTTTCTGGAACGCGTGCTGGTCGCGATGCTGGCGCAGGGGCACCTGCTGGTCGAAGGAGTCCCGGGCCTCGCCAAGACGCTGACGATCAAGACGCTCGCGCGGGTCATCCACGGGTCGTTCCGGCGGATCCAGTTCACGCCCGACCTGGTGCCCGCCGACCTCGTGGGCACCCGCATCTACAACCAGAAGACCGGCGAGTTCGCGACCTCGCTCGGTCCGGTGTTCACCCACCTGCTGCTGGCCGACGAGATCAACCGCGCCCCGGCCAAGGTGCAAAGCGCCCTGCTCGAGGTCATGCAGGAATGCCAGGTGACGATCGCCGGCGAGACCCACCGCGTGCCAGAGCCTTTCCTGGTGATGGCCACCCAGAACCCGATCGAGACCGAAGGGACCTATCCGTTGCCCGAAGCGCAGGTCGACCGCTTCATGATGAAGGTGCTGGTCGGCTATCCGAGCGAGGAGGAGGAGTTCGTCATCGTCGAGCGCGTCACCGGTGCCGCGGTCGACGTGACTGCGGTCGCGACCACCGAGGAGCTGGGGGCACTGCAGCGCCGCTGCCGCAGCGGCTATGTCGACCCCTCGCTCGTCCAGTACGCGGTGCGGCTTTCCGCCGCGACGCGCGAGCCCGATCGCTACGGCGTCGCCGACACGGCGAAATACATCTCGTACGGCGCGAGCCCGCGCGCGTCGATCCACCTGATCGAGGCAGCGCGCGCGCTGGCGTTCCTGCGCGGGCGCGACTATGCGCTGCCCGACGACGTGAAGGACGTCGCGCCCGACGTGCTGCGCCACCGCCTGGTGCTGTCCTACGAGGCGCTCGCCGACGGCGTGACCCCCGACGACCTGGTTCGCAAGGTGATGCAGCGGATCGCCGCCCCCGACAAGCCCCTGGAGACCCATGTCCGCATCGCCGCGCAATCCTGAGCGCATGCTGCGCCGGCTCGAGTGGACGGTGCTGCGCCGTCTCGATGGCCTGCTGCACGGCGATTACCGGACGCTGTTCCGCGGCTTCGGGCTCGACCTCGCCGACCTGCGCGAATACCAGTACCACGACGACGTGCGCCACATCGACTGGAACGTGACGGCGCGCCTCGCCACGCCCTACGTGCGCCAGTACCACGAGGATCGCGACGCGACCGCGTGGTTCCTGCTGGACTTGAGCCCGTCGCTCGATTTCGGCTCGCAGCAGGTCCGCAAGGCGCAGCTCTCCTGTGATTTCGTCGCCGTGCTCGCGCGCGCGCTGACGCGTCACGGCAATCGGGTGGGCGCGGCGTTCTACGGCGATACCATGGACACGGTGATCCCCGCCGGCGGAGGCCGCACCCACGTGCTGCACATCCTGCACCGGATGCTCGAGCGGCCGCGGCCCGAGCGCTCGCGGGCGACCGATCTGCGCGCCTTCCTCGAGGCTGCCGGTCGCCTGATCCCTCGTCGGTCGCTGGTATTCGTCGTGTCGGATTTCGTCAGCGTCCGCCGCTACGCCGATGCGCTGGCCCGCCTGTCGCAGCGCCACGAAGTGGTCGCCGTGCGCCTGCTCGATCCCCTGGAGTCGAAGCTGCCCGACCTGGGCCTGTTGACGATGCAGGACGCCGAGACCGGCGAGCAGGTGTTCGTCGACACCCACGACCGCGCGTTCCGCAGGCGTTTCGAGCAGGCGGCACAGCGGCGTGAAGCGGCGCTGCGCAGCGCATTCCGCGACGCGGGCGTCGACGCGCTCGAGCTGTCCACCGACGCCGACCTCGCCGATGCGATCCTGCGCTTCGCCTCGATGCGCAAGCTGCGCAGCCGCAGTGCCGCGGGCGCCGTTCTTCCACGCAACGACCGGCCGCGCGATGCGCTTCCTGTGGCCTGAGCTGCTGTGGCTGCTGCTGCTGGTGCCGATCCTGATCGGCGCCTACCTGTGGCTGCTGCGCCGCCGGAAGAAGACCGCGCTGCGGTTCGCGGATCTCGCGTTGGTCAGGGAAGCAATGACCTCGGGTGGGCGCTTTCGCCGCCACGTGCCGCCGCTGCTGTTCCTGCTCGCGCTGACGCTGCTGATCATCGCCATCGCGCGCCCGGCGGCAGTAGTCACGCTCCCCACCGACCACGAGACGATCGTGCTCGCCATCGACGTCTCGGGCAGCATGCGCGCGGACGACATCAAGCCGACCCGCCTCGAGGCCGCACAGGCGGCCGCGCGGGCGTTCATCAACGACCAGCCGCGCAACGTCGACATCGGCATCGTGTCGTTCGCGGGGACCGCCGCCGTCGTCCAGGCGCCCACGCAGAACCGTGACGACCTGCTCGCAGCGATCGACCGGCTGCAACTGCAGCGCGCGACGGCCGTCGGCAGCGGCCTGCTGGTTGCGCTGAAGCTGATCGTTCCCGATGTCGAGTTCGATCTCCGCTTCTCGGATCCGCGGGCGACGACCCGCGAAGAGCGACGCGACTTCCCGCTTGCAGGCAAGCGCGATGCGGCGAAGGCGCTCCCCAGGCCGGCGGTGCCCGGCTCCAATGCGTCGGCGGCGATCATCCTGCTGACCGACGGCCAGACGACGACCGGGCCCGATCCCGTCGAAGCCGCGCGCATCGCCGCCGATCACGGCGTGCGCGTCTACACGGTGGGCCTCGGCACCGCCGAGGGCGCGATCATCGGCTGGGAAGGCTGGTCGATGCGCGTGCGCCTCGACGAGGAGACGCTGAAGACCATCTCGGGCCTCACGCGCGGCGAGTACTACAACGCGGGCACCGCCGAGGACCTGCAGAAGGTGTACCGGGGCATGAACGCGCACATGGTCCTGCAGCGCAAGGAGACCGAGGTCACCGCGCTGTTCGCCGCGGCGGCGGCCGTCTTCGCCGTCGCGGCTGCGGGACTCTCGCTCGCGTGGTTCAGCCGCGTCCTGTAAGCCGTCGTTTGCCGATTACCGGGATTGCAGCCGTGCTGTCATCCCTAGCTGCGGACGTGTACCGCATCGTGTATGGACGCCCGCCACTTCGCGCGTGAAATCGCCATCGCCGCCCTCGCGCTCGGTTCGCTCTCGACCGCAGCGTCGGCGCCTCTGGACTATCCAGTGCGTCCGATCCACCTCGTCGTTCCGACCGCTTCGGGCGGCGCCGCCGATCTTGTTGCCCGCCAAGTTGGCGAGCGGCTTGGGCACGCACTGCGCACCAAGGTGGTCGTCGAGAACAAACCGGGTGGGTCGGGCGTGATCGGCAGCGAACTGGTTGCGCACGCTGCTCCCGACGGCTACACGCTGCTGTTCGCCACCTCTGCGACGCAAGTGATCAATGCCTATGCAATCGGCAGGCTTCCGTACGATCCGGTGCGGGACTTTGCGCCGATCATCAACCTCGGGTATGTGACTTCGGTCGTCGTCGTCAACCCGGCGCTTCCCGTCCACACGATTGCAGAGCTCATCGCTTACGCCCGGGCGCGGCCGGGCAAGCTCAACTACGCGTCGTCGGGCACAGGCTCCGCGAATCACATCGACACCGAGGTATTCGCGGCACTTGCCGGCATCCACCTGGTGCACATTCCCTATCGCGGCACGGCGGACGGGTATCGCGCACTGCTCAGGAACGAAGTCCAGCTCATGTTCGGCTCGATTACTTCCGCACTGCCCTACATCCGGGCCGGAACACTGCGCGCGCTCGCGGTGCTCGTCGACCGACGCTCCCCGCTGCTTCCCGACGTTCCGACGATCGCGCAGGCCGGGCTTGGCAGCGTCGACGTACGCAAGTGGTTCGGGGTTCTGGCGCCCGCAGGCGCACCCCCGGAGATCGTCCAGCTCCTCAACCGCAGGCTGGACAGCATCCTTCACGAGCCGGCGATGCGCGCCTGGCTCGAACGCCAGGGCGTCGATTCCGGCGGCGGGTCGGCTCGGGATTTCGACGAGGTGCTGCGGGCCGACCATGCCCGATGGGGCGAAATGGCGCGCCAGCTGAACATTCGATCGCGGTAGGATCGCGGTCGTGCCGGGCAGTCGAGCCGTCAATCGGGGAGGTTGCGGCAGCGCACGCAATCGGTTCCACGCATGGCCAAACTCCGTCTGCTGATACTTTCGGCGGGGACGCAGGTAGGTCAGAACGTCCTGACCACCCTCGCACGCCGCCGCCGTGCCCTCGAGCTGATCGCGACGTCGTCGGTAGCGCGCGAGCCCGCCATTTTCGACGCGGACACCGTGTACCTGGTGCCGCCGACCGCGGCCGAGCCGGACGCGTTCGAGCACCGCCTCGTCGACATCATTGCGCGCGAAAGCGTCGACCTGGTGATCCCATGCCGCGACGACGATGTCGCGTTCCTGTCGTCGTTGCGCGGCCGGCGCCCCGATCTCGCGCCGCGCCTGCTGTGCGGCAGCGCAGGGGCGGCGCGGGTGATCGCCGACAAGTGGCTCAGCGCGGAATTCTGCGCCAGACACGATCTGCCATTCGCGCCTTCGATCGCCGAGGGCGGGGCGTACGAGCGCGCGGAATTCGCACGCCGGCACGGCTATCCGCTGGTCGCGAAGCCGCGCCGCGGCTACGCCTCGCAGGACGTGTATCTGATCTCGAATGACGCGCAATTCGAGCGAGTCCTCGCCCGCGAAGGCTGGGTCGTGCAGAAGTATCTCGGCGATCCGCGCGGTGTCGCCGAGTACCTGGCCGAACTCGAGACCGGCGGCATTCCGCTGTATCACACGTTCCAGGGCCTCAAGCATTCGGTCCAGGTGCTGATCGCGCCCGACGGATCTGTTGCGCACGTCATCTGCACACGTAACGCGCTGGTGATGCGCCGCTCGAAATGGGTCGAAGCCGATCGCGAGCCGGCGTCGCTCGAGATCGGTGCCCGGTGCGGGCGGGCGTTCGCCGCCGCGGGTTGGCGCGGTCCGCTCAACATTCAGTGCCAACGCGCCGCGGATGGCGCGCTCCTCATCCACGAGTTCAATGGCCGCTTCACCGGCGCGACAGTCGATCGCTGGCTGCTGGGCTTCGACGAGGTCGGCCCGGCGATCGAGTGCTTCACCGGGGTCCGCCTCGACGGCGAGCCCGCCTCGGCGCCGGCCGCGCTCGAGGTGTTCGAGTCGCTGGTGGCGCGCGGCGCTGATCCGCGAAACGTCGAGGCACTCGTCCGCGACGGCGTATGGAGGCCTTCCAGGTGAACCCGGAAGCCGGCCTGCGGGTCGACATCGGCGGCGCCGGACGACACTCGCAGGATGGCCTGAGCATGGGCTGGCAACGCGACGCCGACGTGCCGTTTCATCCCGGCGACGACTTTCCGTTCGACGACCGTGCGCTCGGATTCATCGCCTGCGATGACTTCGTCTACGATCTCGACCGCGCCGGCAGGCTTCATTTCCTGCTCGAGTGTCGCCGAACCCTGCGACCGAAGGGGCGGATCGGCATTTCCGCCCGCGGCGAGGCTGCGTCCGCACCCGGCGCCAATCTGCGACGCCTGGCGGCATTGGCGGGCCTCGAGCCCGCGCCGGGCGGCTTCACCAAGCCCGACCGCGGCCTGCGCGACGACCCGCTGGTCTCGATACTGATCCCGGCTTACAGCCCCCGCTTCTTCGCCGCCTGCCTCGAAAGCGCGCTTGCCCAGACGTACAGGGAGATCGAGGTCGTGATTTGCGACGACTCGCCCGGTCCCGAGATCGAAGCAATCGTCCGCGCCCGTGCGGGCAGTCTTCCCGTTCACTATGAGCGCAACGCCACATGCTTGCGGCCTCGCGGCAACTTCACGCGCTGCTTCGAGCGGGCGCGCGGCGAGTTCGTCAAGTTCCTTTGCGACGACGACCTGCTTGCGCCGACCTGCATCGCATCGTTGCTCGACGCTTTCCGTCACGCACCTGACATTGCGCTGGCGACCTCGCGCCGGCAATGCATCGACGCGAGCGGATCTGCGATTGGCGACCTGCCGGCCACGATGCCGATCGTCGATGAAGACGCGGTGGTCGCTGGACCAACCCTGGCCAACGTGATGATCATGGCGGGGCTCAATACCATCGGGGAGCCGAGCACGGTGCTGTTCCGCAAGGCGGACCTGCTCGACCAGGCGCCCAGATATTTTCGCTTCGACGGCGTGGCCGGCCACGGGATCATCGACATGGTGACCTGGGCGGCGCTGCTGCTCAAAGGCGACGCGGTCTACAGGCACGACGCACTGTCTTCCTTTCGCGTCCATGCCGGGCAGCGCCAGCACGATCCGGCCAAGGTGCAGCGCAACGTCGACAGCATCCGGATGCTTGCAGGCGGCGTGGCTCGACCTGAGGTTGCATCAGCGGCTGCAGCGCGATGTCCTGTGGACCAAGCCGTTCCCGCCGCCGCACGGGCTCGATTGGCGCAAGCAGCCGGTGCTCGGGTTCGCAGCGCGTCCGGTCGCGGCTGAGTGAACGCGAGCCGGGAAGGCTGACGCAGCCAGCGCGCGAGCGCCGCAGCGTTCAGCGGCGATTCGAGACCGGGCTGGACCATTGCCGCTGGCTGCCCGGCAGCCTCCCGTAGCGGCTGCGCAAGCATCGTCAGCAAATCGAAAGCTTCGGCTCAGCCTCGCGAAAGGTGGCGCGCCCAGACTCGCCCCGATGCCAAACACTCGCCAGGCCTCCGGCGACCGGTTGCTGCGGCCCGCGTCGCCGGGTGTCACCTGAGCGGGCGTCCGCGCACTGCACCGAGCCGCAGAACCGCCATGGGCAATCCACTTGCAGACTGGTTTCTCACCAACCGCGGCCCCCTGATGAACAAGTGGTTCCACTACTTCGACATCTATGACCGCCACTTCGCACGCTTTCGCGGCCGAGACATTGTGATGGTCGAGATCGGCGTGTATCACGGCGGCTCGCTAGGAATGTGGCAGTCCTATTTCGGGCCAGACGCGAAGCTCGTCGGTGTCGACCTGAACCCGCGCGCTCTCAAATTCGCCGGTGCGCAGGTCGACATACTGATTGGCGATCAGTCGGACCGCGGATTCCTGCGCGAGCTGCGTGCGCGCTACCCGCGGATCGACGTGCTGCTCGACGACGGCGGCCACGCCATGCACCAGCAGATCGCGACCTTCGAGGAACTGTTCGACGCCGTTGCGGAAGACGGCGTCTACATGGTGGAGGACACCCACACCAGCTACTGGCCGGAATTCGGTGGCGGGCTGCGCGCGCCCGGTTCCTTCATCGAGTATGCCAAGCGCCTTGCCGACGAGCTCAATGCGTGGCACGTCCGCGAATGGGCCACGACCGAGCGAAGCGCATTCGCCCGCTCGGCGTGGTCGCTCGCGTTCTACGACAGCATCGTCGCCATCGAAAAGCGCCCGAAGACCGCGCCCGCGGCGCGACTCACGGGAAAGCTGTCGTTCCTCGCGCTCGATGAGTAGCCCGGCTGCGGTGGCGGCGCGCAACGCGCCCTGCCCCTGCGGCAGCGGGCGCCGCTACAAGCATTGCTGCGGCAACAACGCGGGAACAGGCGGCGATACGATCCTGCCGCGCTACCAGGGCTGGGATGCGTTCACGCCGGAAGAGCAGGCACGACTCTGGCAGATGATGCTCGACGCACTCGCCGCCCACCGGCAGTCTCGCCTCGACGTCGCCGGCCGGCTGTACGAGGAGGTCGTCGCGCGGGCGCCGTTCACTTTCGACGCGGTGCACATGCTTGGCGTCGTGCGATTGATGGAAGGCGACCTCGACCAGGCCGAGTCCCTGTTGACGCGCGCGCGAGAACTCGCCCCGAACGAACCTTCGATCCGCCAAAACCAGTCGGTGCTCGCCCAGCGCAGGCAGGAGCACGAGGGACTCTACTCGGTGCGCGGGATCGTGGCCACCGACATGCTGCGTCTTTTCGGCGCCACCGGACTGGTCGCGCTGCCTGGCCCCGGCGATCCGTTCGCACTCGCAGCCTCGGCATCCGGCGTGCCCTACCACATCGTCGTCCCCGGAGATGCAGCGAACGCCGGGTCCAATCAGACCGGCATCGCTCTTGCACGGCGGCTGGGGAACGCCGCCACCCTTTGGAGCGGGGCGAGCGGCGGCGCCACGGTTGCCGGCGCCGCGGCGCGTCTGCTCGGCAAGGAAGGGACGGCAAAGCCTGCCGGCGGGACGCTTGCGCTGTTCGGCCTCAACACGCAGACCCTGCTCTGGCTGCCCGAGGTCGCGCCCACGTTTGACACCATCGTCATCGCGCTCGATGCCCACGATCCGGTCACCTGTGTCGACCTGCTCGGGCTGCTCCCGCCGGAGGCGATCGCGCGCGTGCGCTTTGTCTCGCGCTGTGCCGCCGTCCTCGATGAGATCGGCCTGCCCGGGACCGTCGATGCGATGCTGTTTGACACCCGGCCGCCGCGGTCGCTGCGCATGCGCGGCGGAACGCGTCCGAGGATCGGCGTATTCATACCGGCGCTGCGCGACCGCGAGGACGCGGCGCGTTGGGGCATGCTCGAGTGGTTGCGTGAGCAAGGCGCGTTCCTGCGCGTGCTCTATGCCGGCCGCCTGCCGAGTCTCCATCTACCCAGCGCCGATGAACACCTCGTCGGACTCGCCACTCATTGGGATGGCTGGCACGACGATCTGGACGCGCTGTTCTTCTGGGGGGCCGAGGGCCACATGCGCCAGTACGATCGGCTTGTTTTCGAGGCCATCGCGGAAGGGCTGCCGGTGGTTGCCGACGGGTTTGGCGATTTCGGAGCGATGCTCGCCGTCCGCCCGGATTGCGCGCAGTTCTTCGAACCTGCCACGGCTCGCCACGCGATGGAGGCGCTTTTCATGCGCCTTGGCGACGCGGAAGCGATGCGAGTCGCGTCGTGACGCCACACGATGCGCCGGCGGTCGATCGGTCCGACGCAATCGTGATCGCCTGGGAGTCGGCAGGCAGTGACGACGACAGCACGCAGCTTGCCGCGCTCGACAGACTCGCCGCGCTTGCACGCCAGCTCGACGCAGCACTGCTGGTGCCGATCGATGCGCGGAGCGAGCGCATCTTCGGGCAGATTGTCGAAACGCTGGCGCGTCACGGCGTCGCCGCGCTGCCGGTCATCGTGATCGACGGTCCGACCGCCGGAACCCAATCGCGCCGGGCCGCCGTGGCGCCGGAGGGGATGCTCGCCGGCCTTGCGTCCGCACGCGCGCTCGTCGAGTGGGAGGGCGACCCGTGCCTGGGTATCGACGCTGCCCCGGGCTTTGCCTTCGACGCTGCACATGCCGCCCTGTTCGCGGCACTGGGCGCGTCGGGCCGGAGCATTCGGGTGGGCTGGCTGCGGCGCCGAGCGTTGCATATGGCACTGCCGTCCGGCGTGGACTTCATCATCGATTGGCCGCCCTACGGTGCGCCCGCCGCGACCGGGACGTCGACAGCACGGTCAGGCGGCGCCACGGAAGACGTCGACTATGCGCTGCTGGCTGCCGACACTGCTCGGCGCCACGCCCGAGAATCGCCCGTGGCGCTGAGCGTTCTCTGGTCGTCGGCGCGTTCGTTCGTGCCGTCGAACAGTGCGACCCGGGTCACCGACGTTTCCCCGATCAAGATCGCACACGCAATCGACTCGGCCCGACGCTTTGTCCGCAACCGCGCCGGTCATGGCGTTCCATTCTGGGTACTGCGCGTCGCATTCGATCCTGGCACGCCGGAGCATGTCGACACGCTGCCGGCGCTGGCGGCCGTGCTGGCATGCGCGCACCGCGCCAGCGGCGCAACGGGGTACTTCTCGGAGCGGCTCGATCTGCCCGCCCGGAGCACGGCGCGCATCGCCGTCGTCGTCCATCTGTACTATCCGGAACTGTGGGCCGACCTTGCCGCTGCGATCGCCGCTCTGCCGGAGCCGTGCGACGTATTCGTGAGCGGTCCGCTGCGCGCGCGCGACGCCATCGAGCGGATGGCGCGCCTGCAGTTTCCCCACGCCGCCGTATTCGGCGTCGGCAATCTTGGCCGCGACGTGCTTCCCTTCCTGCGCTGGCTCCGCATCGCCGGCGTCGATCGCTACGAATACGTTCTCAAGCTTCATTCCAAGAAGTCGGTACACGTTGTCGATCCGACGCTTTCGCCGTTCGGCAGCGGCGAGGGTTGGCGGCGCCAGGCACTGGGCGGACTGGTCGGCGAGGATGACCATGCCCGCGCGCTGCTACGTGCGCTCGACGCGCACCCCGATGTCGGCATCGTCGCACCCGCCGGGCTCCTGTACGACCAGCTTGCGTGGCAAGCCGCAACCCGCGATCTCGTCGGATCGTTGTGTGCGCGCCTCGATCTGCCCAACCGGGTCGGTGGGGGATTTCCGGCCGGCACGATGTTCTGGGCGCGTACGGCGGCACTCGCACCGCTTGCGAGCGCAGCCGGGCAACTTCTCGACTTCGAGCGCGAGGCGGGGCAGGTCGACGGCGCTCTGCACCATGCGTACGAGCGCGTGTTTCCGCTGGTCGCAGCCGCGCGCGGCTATCGCACCGTCGATTCCGCGCAACTCCTGGCCTGACACCGCTCGGCAGAGACGTGCCCGCGTCTCGTGGAGGATCGACCTCACATCAGTCCCTGAACTCAACTATTGTGATCTGGCCCGAGCCGGGCGCCAGCGGCGGGCCCAGGTAGAAGCCGACGTTCGAGACGTAAAGGTGGCCGACCGGTCCCATGGTGATGGCGCTCGGATAGGTCAGCCCCGTCACGATCACCGTCTGGCGGCCCGGACGGATCGACACGCACGATCGGGCCCGGCGAGGATAGCGTTTCGTTTGGGAGTCCGTCGCTTAGAGGACGTACATTCGCGCCCGCCCATCGAATGCCACACCCGTCACTACCGAAAACCCACTCGCGTCGATCTTGATGTTTCCGCTGGGCGTCATCTTGAACACTTTGGAGGAATCGTCGGGGATGATGAATTCATCGAGATTTCCGACGTAGAAATTGCCGTGATACGCGATCGACGTCGGAACGATGTGGCCGCATGTTGCCGAGATGTCGACCAGACGGCTTATGTCGCCGGACGAGTAGAGCTAGTGCCGCCAAACTACCCCATTCTTGAACTGCTGCGAAGTTTCCGGGGGCGTCAGAGCCAGCTCGCACGATTCGAAAACATAAAGTGTCGCGAAAGAATCGTGCTCGGGACTTGTCGAGCTGAATTCAACCGCGACGAACCGCGGAAGGGCTCGCCCAACTTGCTG
>DAHUXO010000269.1 GCA_027307095.1 Betaproteobacteria bacterium
CCATCCGGTCCTCGCCCGTGCGAGCGCGGGGCTCGCACATTTCGTCAGTCGGGTGAAGGCCCGCGAGGGATTCAGCCCGACCGACGAACGTGAAGCGGCGGACATCGGTATCGAGCTCGACGAGCTGCGCCAGGAAGCCACCGCGAATGCGCCGACGCTCGACCTGCTGCTGGGGGACGAGGACGTCGAGCCGGCAACGGTGGAGCAGCGGGTGGCTCCGGATTCGATCGCAGCCGCGTCATCCGAGGCACGAGAAGAGTTCGAGGCGATCGCCGGGCCCGACCTGCCGTCCGGCTCCCTGGATGCGCTTGCACCGACGACCGACGCGGGCGCGCAGCCGGGGCTCGCAGCGGCTGCTGGCGACGCCGCAGTGCCCGTGCCGGAACCCGCTCCGGCGGCCGCCGAGGTCGCTCCGGACACCGGAGCGTGGCCGCCGGCGCCCCAGTTGCAGCCGGTGCCGCCTCCCGCGCCCGCGATCCCGCCCGACGAGACGCTGCTCGACGTCACCGACGACGTCGACGACATGGTCGTCCCCGTCTTCCTCGAGGAAGCCGCCGAGCTGTTTCCGAAGGTCGGCGACGGGCTGCGCGCCTGGCGCCGCAGCCCCGATGACGGCGCCGCGGTCGCCGAGTTGCGCCGGACGCTGCACACGTTGAAGGGCAGCGCCCGCATGGCGGGCGCGATGCGCCTGGGCGAGCTGGCGCACCGCATGGAGTCGCGCCTGGCTGCCGAGGGGCCACAGCTCCCGCCAACGCCCGAGGTGTGCGAGGCCCTCGACACCGACCTCGATCGCATCGGCTTCGTGCTCGACGCGCTGCGCGAGGGCAAGTCGAATGTCGTGCTGCCGTGGCTTGCGCCGCCGGCGGAAGGGACGGGCGCCGCGCCTGGCGCCGAAGCTCCGGGCATTGCGTCGACGGAGCGCGCCGCCGCCGAGGCTGCGGAGCCTGCGATCGTGGGAGCGACCGTTCCCGAATCGCCGGCTGCGGTCCCGCCGGGCACGACGCGAGGTGCCGGCGCGATCGTCGAGCGGCGTCGCGCGCCGCGGCCGCGCGATGTCGAGATCGGCGCGCGTGCGATGCTGCGGGTGCGCGCCGACATCGTCGATCGCCTGGTCAACGAGGCCGGCGAGGTCGCGATCGCCCGGGCGCGCGTCGAGGGCGGGCTGCGCGCGCTGAAGGCGAACCTGCTCGAACTGACCAGCAGCGTCATCAGGCTGCGCAGCCAGGTTCGGGAAATCGAGCTGCAGGCGGAGACACGGATCCAGTCCCGCATGTCGGCCGTGCAGTCGACCCACGAGGAATTCGATCCGCTGGAGCTCGACCGCTACACGCGCTTCCAGGAGCTGACGCGCTCGCTCGCCGAAGGCGTCAACGACGTTTCGACGGTACAGCAGTCGCTGCTGAAGAACCTCGACGACGCCGATGTCGCGCTGCTTGTGCAGGCGCGGCTGTCGCGCGACGTCCAGCAGCGGCTGCTCGCGATCCGGACCGTTCCGTTCAACAGCCTGACCGAGCGGCTGTACCGGACGCTGCGCAAGACGGCGCGCGATCTCGGCAAGCGCGCGAACCTCGAGATCAACGGCGCGCAGACAGAGCTCGACCGCTCGGTCCTGGAGAAGCTCGCCGGACCCCTCGAGCACCTGCTGCGCAACGCCCTCGACCACGGCATCGAATCCCGCGACGAGCGCATCGCCGCAGGCAAGCCGGAGACAGGCGAGATCCAGATCGGCGTGCGCCAGGCCGGCAACGAGATTGCGATCGAGCTGACCGACGACGGCCGCGGCATCGACTTCGCCCGCGTGCGCGAGCGCGCGATCGCTGCCGGCATGATCCCCGCGGAGGCCGAGCCGACCGAGCAGCAGCTGGTCGAGTGCCTGTTCCACCCGGGCTTCTCGACGGCCCACGAGCTGACGCAGATCTCCGGCCGCGGGATCGGCATGGACGTCGTCCGCAACGAGATCGTGTCGCTGGGCGGCCGCGTCGACGTTCATTCGGAGGCCGGAAAGGGGACACGCTTCAATTTGTTCCTCCCGTTGACGCTCGCGGTCGCGCAGGCGGTGCTCGTGCGTGCGATGGGTCGGCCATGGGCGCTGCCCGCTTCGATGGTCGAGCAGGTGCAGCAGATGAAGCCCGAAGCGGTCGCGAGGATGTACGTCGAAGGCGCGATCGACTGGCGCGGGCAGGCCTGCCCGTTCCACTACCTGTCGCGGCTGCTGGGCGACGCAGCGGCCACGCCCGAGCTGTCCCGCTACAACTCCGTGCTCATCGTCAAGAGCGGGCAGGGGACGATTGCGATCCACGTCGACGAAATGGTCGGCAACCAGGAAGTCGTCGTCAAGAACATCGGCCCGCAGCTCGCGCGCGTCCCCGGGCTGTCCGGCGCAACGGTGCTCGGGACCGGCGAGATCGTGCTGATCGTCAATCCGGTGCAGCTCGCGCAGCGTGCCGAGGTGCCGGCGTTCCGACCGGCGAGCGCCGACGAGATGCTGGCTGCGCGCCAGGCCCCGGCGGCCGCGGCGAAAGCCGAGCGCAAGCTCGTGATGGTCGTCGACGATTCGCTGACCGTGCGCAAGATCACCTCGCGGCTGCTCTCGCGCGAGGGCTTCGACGTGGTCACCGCCCGCGACGGCGTGGACGCGCTGCAGGCGCTGGGCGAGCGCGCACCCGATGCGATCCTCCTCGACGTCGAGATGCCGCGGATGGACGGCTTCGAATTCGCGAAGACCGCCAAGGGCGATCCCAAGACGGCGCGCATTCCGATCATCATGATCACGTCGCGGACCGCCGACAAGCACCGCAATCGCGCGATGGAGATCGGCGTCGATGCATTCCTCGGCAAGCCCTACCAGGAAGAGGAGCTGCTGCGCAACCTGCGCAAGATGCTCGAAGCCGTCGCGGCAATCTGAGAGCCTCTGCCCGCGCCCGGGCTGACACCGCCTCCCATCGGCGGTACATTTCTCCCATTCGAACGGAGGAATGGCCATGGCGCAATTCGCGACGGAGAACATTCGTACCGTAGCGCTGGTGGGTGACGGCGCTTCGGGCAAGACGACGCTCACCGAGGCGTTGCTCGCCCGCGCCGGGGTCATACCGGCCGCCGGCAGCGTCGAACGCGGCAGCACCGTCAGCGACTTCGACCCGCTCGAGAAGGCCTATCAGCACTCGCTACGCGCGTCACTCGTTCATCTCGAGACGGGCGGCACGCGCATCCACATCGTCGACACCCCCGGCTTTCCCGATTTCATCGGGCAGGCGATGGGGGCGCTGGACGCCGTCGAGACCGCGGCTGTCGTCGTCAACGCGGCTGCCGGCGTGCAGATGGTCTCAGCGCGCATGATGGACTGGGCGGCCAAGCGCAAGCTGTGCCGGCTGGTCGTCATCAACAGGATCGATGCGGAGAACGTCGATCTTCCCGGCGTCCTCGCGGCCGTGCGCAGCGCGTTCGGCAACGAGTGCCTCCCGATCAACCTGCCGGCTGGTGGCGGAAGCCGCGTCGTCGACTGCTTCTTCAATCCTTCGGGCGACGCCGATTTCTCGTCGGTCGCCGACGCGCATCGCGCCCTCGTCGACCAGGTCGTCGAGGTCGACGAGGACCTGATGTCGCTCTATCTGGAGCAGGGAGAGATCGCGCCCGAGCAGCTGCATGCGCCGTTCGAGAAGGCATTGCGCGAGGGGCACCTGGTGCCGGTGTGCTTCACGTCGGCGCGCACCGGCGCAGGCGTTGCCGAGCTGCTCGACATCCTCGTGAAGCTCGCCCCCAATCCCGCCGAGGGCAATCCGGCGCTGTTCATCAAGGGCGAAGGCGACGATGCCGTCGAGTTCCGCTCGGTTCCCGATCCCTCGAAGCACGTGCTGGCGCACGTGTTCAAGGTGGTCATGGATCCGTTCGTGGGCAAGCTGGGCATCTTCCGCGTGCACCAGGGGACGGTCACGCGCGACACCCAGCTCTTCGTCGGCGACGCCCGCAAGCCTTTCAAGGTCGGGCACCTGTTCATGCTCCAGGGGGGGAAATACGTGGAGATCGACCACGCGGTTCCCGGCGATCTCGCCGCGGTCGCGAAAGTCGACGAGGTCGAGTTCGACTGCGTGCTGCACGACTCGCACGACGAGGATCACATCCACATGCGGCCGCTGGAATTTCCGGTCCCGATGCACGGGTTCGCGATCACCCCCAAACGACGCGGCGACGAGCAGAGGATCTCCGACGTGCTGCACAAGATGACCGCCGAGGATCCGACGCTGGTCGTCGGACACGACCCGATGGTGAACGAGACCGTGCTGCGCGGTCTGGGCGAGCTTCACCTGCGCTCGGTGCTGGAGCGAATGGCGAGCCAGTTCAAGCTCGAGGTCGAGACGAGGCCGCCGCGGGTCCCGTACCGCGAGACGGTGACGGCCAAGGCCGAGGGACATCACCGTCATAAGAAACAGACCGGCGGCGCCGGCCAGTTCGGCGAGGTCTACCTGCGCATCGAGCCGCTGCCGCGGGGCGGCGGCTTCGAGTTCGTCGACCAGGTGAAAGGGGGTGCGATTCCGAACACGCTGATTCCCGCGGTGCAGAAAGGCGTCGAGCAGGTGCTCGCCACGGGTCCCGTCGCCGGCTTCCCGATGCAGGACGTGCGCGTCATCGTCTACGACGGCAAGTACCATCCGGTCGATTCGAAGGAGGTCGCCTTCGTCGCTGCCGGGCGCAAGGCCTTCCTCGACGCGATCGGCAAGGCGCGTCCGATCGTTCTCGAGCCGATTGTCGGCGTGGAGATCAACTGCCCTGCGGCCACGATGGGCGACGTGACCGGCGATCTTTCGTCGCGGCGCGGGCAGGTGACCGGGACGCAGACGATGCAGGCGGGGATGCTCGCCGTCAACGGGCTCGCCCCGCTGTCGGAGCTCGAAGGCTATGCAGCGCGCCTCAAGTCGATGACTGGCGGCCACGGCGCGTGGACGATGGCGCTGTCGCACTACGAGCAGGCGCCGCCGAACCTGCAGAACGAGTTGTCCGCCGAGTACGCCAAGCACCGGAGGCACGAGGAGGATTAGATCTAGAACTCGTACTCGACCTGCGCCCGCAGCGTCCGGTCGGGCGCAGCGCTCGACGCCTTGATCAGGTACGCCGCGTTCCATACGAGCGCATTCCGGCCGCCGAGCCGCAGCTTGCCGAAGGCCGCGGGCCCGAGCACGTGGCTCTGCTCGCGGCCGGGGTCCCAGCGATCCCACTTCCCGACACCACCGAAACCCTGGGCACCGAACTCGAATGCCTCGCGCCAGCGGTACTTGAGCTGCCACTGGTACTCGAGCTCGGTGGCTGCGGGCCCTGCCGCGCGGTAATGGCGCTGCAGGAACAGGTTCGCGTTGGCCTGCACCCGGCCGAGGTCCTTCTGCAGCAGGGGACCGAGGCGCAGCTCGTAGCCTTCGGTCCGGTCCTGCGGGCGCTCGACCTCGACCAGCACCCCGAGGTCGACCGGGTACTCGCCCGGCTCGGTCAGCTCGAACCTGTTCTCCCATTCGATGGCGTCGAAATGCGTCGACGCGCCTCCGAAGCGATTGACCCTGGCCGAGACCTCGGTGAACCACCATTGGGTCACGCCGTAGCCGAAAGCGAGCGAGCTGGCGCGCGCGCGATCCTGACCTCCCTTCGTCGCAATGCCCGCGAACATTTCGAGCTCCCGCTCGCCGTACTCGATCGCCGGCGTCGCGACGTAGTCGTCGGGATCGGCGCGGGCGGGCGGCGCGGAGGTTGCGGCCGCCATCGCCGCCGCGCAAAGCGCGGCAGCCAGCAGGGCGCGCCTCATCGCGCGACGACCGCGCCCTGGGCGGTCGCGGCGTTGAACTCGCCCATGAACGGGTACCGACCCGGGGCGAGGGGGCCGACATAGATCGTCAGCTTCGTTTTCCCGGGGATCACCTTTTCGCGATTGAGCGCGTGGCTGTCGAATTCCTCGGGTGTCGGGTCCTGGTTGTCGACGACGAGCCGGACCCTGGCGTTCGCGGGCACCTGGATTTCCGCAGGGGTGAAGCGGTGATCGCTAAGCGTCAGCAGCGCTTCGGTGTCGCCGGCCGCGGCGGCGGCCCCGGCAATCCCGGCGAGGAGCAGCAGGACGAATGGGAGATGGCGTGAAATCATCGTGCGTCCGTTTCGATCGATGGATGCGGTGTTGTTCAGTAACGCGAATGATAACAAGTCTTATTTGCATCACGCAAGCCCCCCCTTTTCGGCGCACGACCGCGCCGCGATCGGCGCGGGGTGCGCGACGCGGCGCACGACCGCGGGCCTCGCCGGAGGTACAATTGGACGACCGACGCAAAGATGAATCTCACACACCATTTCCTGATCGCGATGCCGGCGATGGCGGACCCGAACTTCGCGAACACGCTGACCTACGTCTGCGAGCACAATCCCGAAGGCGCCCTCGGCATCGTCGTGAACAGGCGGACGGACATGACGCTGTCGGCGCTGTTCGAGCAGATCCAGATTCCGCTCGACGACGGCGAGCTGCGCGAGCGTCCCGTCCTCTTCGGCGGCCCGGTCCAGATCGACCGGGGCTTCGTCCTGCACCGCCCGATCGGCAACTGGCAGTCCACGCTGGCCGTCACCGACGACATCGGCCTCACGACGTCGAAGGATGTGCTCGAGGCGGTGGGCCGCGGCGAGGGGCCGACCGACATGCTGGTGTCGCTGGGCTACGCGGGTTGGTCTGCGGGGCAACTCGAGCAGGAGCTCGCGCAGAACGCCTGGCTGACCGTCGAAGCCGATCCGGGCGTCGTGTTCGAGCTTCCGGTCGAAGACCGCCTGCCGGCCGCGGTACGGCTCCTCGGCATCGACATTTCGCGGCTGTCCGACGACGTTGGACACGCGTGACCGGATCCGCGGGCAGCAAGGATGCGACGGTGCTCGCCTTCGATTTCGGCACGCGCCGGATCGGCGTCGCCGTCGGCAACACGCTGACGCGGGCGGCTCGCCCGCTGACGACGATCGACGCGCAGGCAGCGGAAGCCCGCTACGACGCTGTCGCGGCGCTGGTCCGCGAGTGGCGACCCGAGCGGCTGATCGTCGGCCTGCCGACGCACGCCGACGGTGCGCCGCATGCGATGACCGCGCTGGCGAAGGACTTCGCGGCTGCGATCGGGAAGCGCCACGTCCTGCCGGTGGATCTCGTCGACGAGCGCTGGACGAGCGAAGTCGCGCGCGACGAGCTCGCAGCCGCGGGCCGCGGCGGACGCACCGGCCGCGCGATGCGCGACGAGAAGGCTGCGCAGATCATCCTGCAGGCATGGTTCGACGAGGCATATGACGTCCGCCGGGCTCCCTGACGCCGAAGCGGCGCTGGCCGCGCTGATCGCGCGCATGCTGCCGGCAGTCGCGCACGATGCGGCTTTCGTCGGCATCTACTCGGGGGGGGCGTGGATCGCCGAGCGGCTCGCCGCGCGCATTCCCGGCAAACACCCGCTCGGGTTCATCGACGTCTCCTACTACCGCGACGACTACGCACTGTCCGGCCTCAAGCCCAACGTGAAGCGCACTGCGCTGCCGTTCGACGTCGGGGGCTCGACGATCGTCCTGATCGACGACGTGCTCTACACCGGGCGCAGCGTCCGGGCTGCGATCAACGAGCTGTTCGATTTCGGACGCCCCGACCGGATCGAGCTCGCGGTGCTGGTCGACCGAGGCGGTCGCGAGCTGCCGATCGAGCCGACCTACGTCGGCGAGCGGGTGGCCGTCGCGCGCGATCTGTCGATCGTCCTGTCGCGCGATCCGGGGGGCACGCTGTCGCTGGGCGTCGAGCCCACGTCGGGGGTCGCATGAGGCGGCGGTGCCGCGGGGAGGCGGGCGCATGAGCAGGAACCCGCAGCTCGGCAGGAACGGCGAGCTCGTGCACCTGCTGACGCTCGAGGGCCTCCCGGCCGAGGTCATCGCCCACATCCTCGACACCGCCGAGCCTTTCGTCTCGATCGCCGAGCGCGAGGTGAAGAAGGTGCCGCTGCTGCGCGGCAAAGCAGTGTTCAACCTGTTCTTCGAGAGCTCGACCCGGACGCGCACGACGTTCGAGATCGCGGCAAAGCGGCTGTCGGCGGACGTCATCAACCTCAACATCGGCGCGTCGTCGACGTCGAAGGGCGAGACGCTGCTCGACACCGTCGACAACCTCTGCGCGATGAACGCCGACATGTTCGTGGTGAGGCACTCGCAGTCCGGCGCGCCGCACCTGATCGCCTCGCACCTGACGACGATGGGCCGGTCGTACGTGCACGTCGTCAACGCAGGCGATGGCCGCCACGCGCATCCGACGCAGGGCCTGCTCGACCTCTACACGATCCGCCATTACAAGAAGGACTTCCGCGCGCTGACGGTGGCGATCGTAGGCGACGTGCTGCACTCGCGCGTCGCCCGATCGCTGATCCACGGGCTCACGACGATGCAGACCGCGCAGGTGCGCGTGATCGCGCCGCGGACCCTCGTTCCCGCGCGGATCGAGGCGCTGGGCGTGAAGGTCTACAACGACATGCGCGAGGGGCTGCGCGATTGCGATGTCGTCGTGATGCTGCGCCTGCAGAGCGAGAGGATGAAGGGCGCGCTGCTGCCCTCGCCGGGGGAGTATTTCAAGCATTACGGCCTGACCGACGAAAAGCTCGCGCTCGCGAGGCCCGATGCGATCGTCATGCATCCGGGACCGATGAATCGCGGCGTCGAGATCGAAACGGCGGTGGCCGACGGGGCGCGCTCGGTGATCCTGCCGCAGGTGACTTTCGGCATCGCGGTGCGGATGGCCGTGCTGTCGATCGTCGCGGCGAACTGACATGCCCACCCCCGTCCGCAACCCGCTCCGTTTCGCTCGCGCCCTGCCCGTCCGGGAGTGCGGGCGTTGAAGATCGAGATCGCCCAGGGCCGGGTGGTCGATTCCGCGGCCGGCATCGATCGCGTCGCGCCGCTCTACATCGATGCCGGAAGGATCGTGGGCATCGGTGATGCTCCGGAGAACTGGCGCGCCGACCGGATCCTCGACGCCCGGGGCTGCGTCGTCTGCCCGGGACTCGTCGACCTGTCCGCCCGATTGCGCGAGCCCGGCCTCGAGCACAAGGCGACGCTCGAATCGGAGCTCGCGGCCGCCGTCGCAGGCGGCGTGACCAGCCTCGCCTGCCCGCCCGACACCGATCCGCCGCTCGACGAGCCGGGTCTGGTCGAGATGCTGAAGCATCGCGCGCGGACGCTCAACCAGGCACACGTCTACCCGGTGGGCGCACTGACCGCCGGATTGCGTGGCGAGGCGCTGACCGAGATGAGCGAGCTGGCCGAGGCGGGCTGCGTCGCGTTCTCGCAGGCCGACATCCCGCTGGTCGACACGCAGGTGCTGTTGCGCGCCATGCAGTACGCCGGGACTTTCGGCCATCGCGTCTGGCTGCGGCCGCAGGACGCGCATCTCGCGCGCGGTGGCGTCGCGCACGACGGCGAGGTCGCCACGCGGCTGGGGTTGCCGTCGATCCCGGTGTCGGCCGAAACGATCGCGCTGGCGACGATCCTCGCGCTGGTCCGCGAGAGCGGCGTGCCGGTGCATCTGTGCCGGCTCTCGTCCGCCGCGGGCGTGGCGATTGTCCGCGCCGCCAAGGAAGAAGGACTGCCGATCACCTGCGACGTCGCGGTCCATCACCTGCACCTCGCGGACACCGACATCGGCTGGTTCGATCCGCTCGCGAACCTGACGCCGCCGCTGCGCAGCACGCGTGATCGCGCAGCGCTGCGCGCCGGCGCCGCCGACGGCACGATCGACGTGATCTGCTCCGATCACGCGCCCGTCGACGACGACGGCAAGCAGGTCCCTTTCGGCGAGGCCGAGACCGGCGCCACCGGGCTCGAGCTGCTCCTGCCCCTGACGCTCAAATGGGCGGCCGAGGACCGCGTTCCGCTCCCCGAAGCGCTCGAGCGGATCACCCGCGCGCCGGCTTCGGTGATCGGGATCGGCGAGGCGACGCTCGCCGCGGGCAATCCGGCCGACATCTGCGTATTCGACCCGCAGCAGGCGTGGACCGTCGGCCGCCAGTCGCTGAAAAGCCAGGGCAAGAACACGCCGTTCCTCGGGCTCGAAGTCATCGGCGCGGTGCGCTGGACGCTCGTCGGGGGCGAGGTCGTTCATGAACGAAACGGGAAGGATTGAGACGATGTCGATCGACACTGCCGCCGTGACCATGCCCGTCGCAGGCGGCGAGATGTCCGCCTACCGTGCGAAGCCGCCGGGCGACGGACCCTTCCCGATGGTGCTGGTCGTGCAGGAGATCTTCGGCGTCCACGACTGGATCAAGGCGGTCTGCCGGCGACTCGCCGAGGCCGGGTATTTCGCGATCGCGCCCGACCTCTATGTGCGCCAGGGCGATGCAACGAAAATCGCCGACACCGGCGCGCTGATCCGCGACATCGTCAGCAAGGTCCCCGACTCGCAGGTGATGGCGGACCTGGATGCGACCGTCCGCTACGCGAAGTCGACAACCGGGGCCGACACGTCGCGGCTCGGGATCACCGGATTCTGCTGGGGCGGGCGCATCGTCTGGATGTATGCCGGCCACAATCCCGCCCTCAAGGCCGCGGTCCCGTGCTACGGTCCGGTGGCGCGCGCCTATCACGAAGGGGACAGGACGGCGCTCGATGTCGTGCCGCGCATCGCGGCGGCGGTGCTGGGGCTCTACGGCGGCGACGACCCGGGGATTCCGAACGACACGACCGCGAGGATCGGCGAGGCGATGAAGGCGGCCGGCAAGACGGTGGAGATCGTCACCTATCCGGAGACCCCGCACGGATTCCTCGCGGACTACCGGCCGAGCTATCGCAAAGGGCCCGCCGAAGACGGCTGGAAGCGGATGCTCGACTGGTTCGGCAAGTACGTCCGCTGACCCCCGAAAACCCGGGACGCACCACGGTTTTCGCGTCGCCGTTCGGTGCCTGTGTCGTGGGCAGCGGGGCTGGCGGTCGGTGCGCCCGAGGTCCGTGAACGCCTGCCGGCGGGGGCCCGGTGCGGCGTCGCTCGAGGACATCCTGCAGTAGTCGTTGCTATCGGACTCGCTCGCCGCACCACCCGCGACGGCAGGCACTGCCACGGGCGCACCAACCGCCATGCCTCGCTGTCCCGGACACGGACGTGCCGATCCGGTGTGCATCCACAAGCAGTGATTCGACGTCGGTCGTACCGACTGGCGCGGACCCAATGTCCGCACTTCGCGTGGATGCATTGATTGGCGCGCGGTGGCGGGATTTCGCGAAGGACGCCCGCGGCGCAGTCGTCGTAAGCGGGTGGGGTGGCAAGCGAACCTGGTAGCCGCGTCTGGCCGTCGATGTCCTCGAGCGCCGCGGCACCGGGACTCGCTCGACGACGCGACTTGCGCGGCCGAAGCCTAGGGCGAGTACCCGGTCACCCCGCGCCCAACGCAGGCGGGTGCGCGCCGGGATGGACGAACCGGTCCGGGAACGGGTGACCCGCTACTTCGTCCTCGGAACGCGCCCCAGCGTGTAGAACTCGTCGTTCGGCCGCATCGCGATCAGGTTCGCCATCCGGTTCGACAGCGCGAAGAACGCGGCGATCGCGCCGATGTCCCAGATGTCCTCGTCGGAGAACCCCTGTGCGTGCAGCGCAGCGAAATCCTCGTCGCCGATCTCGACGCTGTGCAGCGCCACCTTCAGCGCGAACGCGAGCATCGACTTCTGCCGTGGCGTGATGTCGGCCTTGCGGTAATTGACCGCGACCTGGTCGGCGACCAGCGGATTCTTCGCGTAGACGCGCAGGATCGCGCCGTGCGCGACGATGCAATACAGGCAGTCGTTGGCCCCCGAGGTCGCGACGACGATCATCTCGCGCTCGGCTTTGGTCAGCCCGCCATCCTTCAGCATCAGCGCGTCGTGGTAGGCGAAGAACGCGCGGAACTCGTCGGGCCGGTGCGCGAGCGTCACGAACACGTTTGGAACGAAGCCGGCCTTCTCCTGGACCTCGAGGATCCGGGCGCGGATGTCGTGAGGCAGCCCGGCAAGCGCCGGGACCGGATAGCGGCTGATCGGATGGCTGGCCATGCCGGCGAGTCTAGCAGTGTGCAAACAGCCGATCCACGGCGACGAATTACAATCGAATTTTCGTAGCGGCGTGGAGAAGTGCATGACCCTGGGCAACGCGCCCTGTCCGTGCGGAAGTGGCCTGCGCTTCGAGCACTGTCATGGGCAGGCAGCGAGGGGACCTGGCGCGCACGGGCCCGAGCTCGATTTCGTCGTCGCCGGCACGCAAAGGGGTGGCACGAGCACGCTCGACCACTACCTGCGCCAGCACCCGGGCGTCGCCATGCCAGTGACGCGCAAGGAACTCCATTTCTTCGATCGTGACGAGCGCTTCGCTGCCCTTCCGGTCGATTATGCCGCGTATCACGCCCATTTCGGTCCGCGGCGGCCGGGGCAATTGCGCGGGGAGGCCACGCCGATCTACATGTACTGGATCCCTGCGGCCGGTCGCCTCGCGAGCTACAAACCGGCGCTGAAGATCGTGATCCTCCTGCGCAATCCGATCACCCGCGCGTACTCGCACTGGAACAAGGAGCGGCACAGCGGGCGCGAGACGCTGCCGTTCCTCGCGGCGCTGCAGGCCGAGCCCGAGCGCGCCCGCGCGGCGGAACCGCTGCAGGATCGCCATACGTCCTACGTGGCGCGCGGGTTCTACGTCGGCCAGTTGCAGCGGTTGTGGCGCCACTTCGCGGCGGACCAGACCCTGGTCCTGCGCAGCGAGGCGCTGTGGACCGGACCCGAGCGGACCCTCGCGCGGATCGCCGATTTTCTCGGACTGCCGCCATTTCCGCGCATCGTCCCGAGAGCCGTCAACGCGTGGGAGTACGCGGGTCCGATGCAGCCTGGCGAGTGGACGTTTCTCGCCGACAGGTTCGCCGACGAGATTCGCAAGCTCGAGCGTCTGCTTGGATGGGACTGCGCGGACTGGCTGCGGCCGCCCTCGCGCGATACCGCATCCCCCTGACCGGGGAAGGATCCACACCCGAAGGGGCGGGCTCGCATGCGCCGGCCGCAGCGGTCCGGCGAAACGCGTTGCGCGGCTATTGGTCCGGCGGAACGTACCCGGCGGGCATTTCGGCGCCCGTGCCGAAGAAATGCTTCTCCATCTGCTCCGCGAGCCATTTGCGCGCGCGCGGATCGGCGAGCGTCAGCCGGTTTTCGTTGACGAGCATGGTCTGGTGCTTGAGCCACTGCGCCCATGCCTCCTTCGACACGTTCTCGTAGATCCGCTTGCCCAGCTCACCCGGGTAGGGCGGGAAATCGAGGCCTTCGGCCTCGCGTCCGAGCTTCACGCACTTGACTGTCCTTGCCATTGCCCGTTTCCTTCGCGATTGCCCCCGGCCGCGGCGGCCGGGGACTACAGGGTCTTGAGGTACACCAGCGACTTGCGCTGGTAATTGTAGAGCGCCTGCTTCTGCTGCGGCAGGTCGGCGATCTCCGCGTTGCGGAATCCGCGCTCGAGGAACCAGTGCGAGGTCTTGGTCGTCAGCACGAACAGCGACGACAGCCGCAGCTTGCGTGCACGCTGCTCGATTTCCTGCATCAGTGCCTCGCCATAGCCCTCGCGGCGGAAATCGGGGTGCACGGCCAGGGCCGCAAGCTCGCCGGCGCGCTCGCTGGGAAACGCATAGAGGGCGGCGCAGCCGATGATGTGATTGTCGTACTCGGCGACGATGAAACGCTCGATCTCGCTTTCCAGTCGCTCGCGCGAGCGGCGCACGAGGACGCCCTGCTCCTCGAGCGGCTCGATGATCGAAAGGATGCCACCCACGTCGTCGATGGTCGCGCTGCGCAGGTGCGCGAGCGCCGTCGCCGAGACCATCGTGCCGATGCCGTCGCGCGTGAACAGCTCGAGCAGCAGCGCGCCATCGTGGCGCCGGCTGATCAGGTGCGCGCGCTTCACCCCGTTGTTGCAGGCGCGGATCGCGGCGGGCAGGCAGATGCGGACGTCCGGCGCGAGCTTTTCGGGCCGGACGAGCATCGCCTCGGCATCGGCGGTCGACAGGTCGGAGAGCAGCTGGCGCCGGCTGTTGCGCACACCGTCGGCCTCGATCAGGAAGATCAGCTTGGTCGCGTCCATGCGCACTGCGCACTGGGTCGCGACTTCCTCGACGGTCAGGTTGAAGATCTCGCCGGTCGGCGAATATCCGAGCGGGGAGATCAGCACGATGTCCCCGTCGTCGAGGCGCTGCTGGATCGCCTCGGTGTCGATCCGGCGCACTTCGCCCGAGAGCTGCATGTCGACGCCTTCGACGATGCCCATCGGCTTGGCGGTCAGGTAGTTGCCCGAGGAGACGCGATTGCGCGCTCCGGCCATCGGCGAGTTCGCGAGCCCCAGCGACAGCAGCGCCTCGATGCGCGAACGAACCTGCCCTGCCGCCTCGAGCACGCAATCCATCGTTTCCGGGTCGGTCACGCGCACGCCGTTGGCGAAGCGGCTCGGTATGCTCTGCTGGGCGAGGATGGCGTCGACCTGGGGCCGGCAGCCGTGTGCGACGACCAGCTTGATGCCCAGGCTGTGCAGCAGGTTCAGGTCGTGGATGACGCCCAGGAAACCCTCGTCGGCGACGACCTCGCCGCCGAAGGCGATGACGAAGGTGTGGCCGCGGAACGCGTGCACGTACGGCGCGGCCGCGCGTATCCAATGGACGAAGGACCGCATCGTCGCGGAATTGACGGCGGGCTGTTCGTCGGGCGCGCGGGGCATCGTTTGAGGTAACGGGCAGCGAAGCGTCGCGGATTATAGCCCCCGGTGACCGGCCGGCGGACCGGCAATGCGCGTCGCCTATAATTGCCGGCAATGTCTTCGCCGCTGCTGTCCGATCTCAATTCCGAGCAACTCGCCGCAGTAACGCTGCCGCACACGTCCGCGCTGATCCTCGCAGGCGCAGGCAGCGGCAAGACGCGGGTGCTGACCACGCGCATCGCATGGCTGCTCGCGAACGGGCAGGCGACCCCGATGTCGATCCTCGCCGTCACGTTCACGAACAAGGCGGCGAAGGAGATGCTCGTGCGCCTCTCCACGCTGACGCCGGTCAACACGCGCGGCATGTGGATCGGCACCTTCCACGGCCTGTGCAACCGGATGCTGCGCGCGCATCACCGCGACGCCGAACTTCCGCAGCTCTTCCAGATCCTCGACACGCAGGACCAGCTGGCGCTGATCAAGCGGATGTACCGGGCCCACGGCATCGACGGCGAGCGCTACCCGCCGCGGGAGCTGCAGTGGTTCATCGCCGACGCCAAGGAACACGGCCTGCGCCCGAATGCCGTCGAGTCCGGAGACGAGATTTCCCGCCGGCGCGTCGAGCACTATGCGCTGTACGAAGCGATGTGCCAGCGCGAGGGGGTCGTCGACTTCGCCGAGCTGCTGCTTCGCAGCTTCGAGCTGCTCGAGCGCAACGAGGCGATCCGCGAGCATTACCGGCGCCGCTTCTCGGACCTTCTGGTCGACGAATTCCAGGACACGAACGTCCTGCAGTACCGGTGGCTGCGGCTGCTCGCGGGGCCGGATGCCGCCGTGTTCGCAGTCGGCGACGACGACCAGTCGATCTACGCGTTCCGCGGCGCCAACGTCGGCAACATGCGGCATTTCGAGCGGGATTTCGCGCGTCCCGGCGCGCCCGTCGTGCTGATCAAGCTCGAGCAGAACTACCGGTCGCATGGGCACATTCTCGATGCGGCCAACGCGCTGATCCGGCACAACGCCGCGCGTCTCGGCAAGAACCTGTGGACCAGCGAAGGCAAGGGCGAGCCGGTGCGGGCATTCGCCGCCGGCAGCGACATCGACGAGGCGGCATTCATCGTCGAGGTCGTCCGGGGTCTGCTCGACGAGGGGCTCGCGCTCGACCAGGTCGCGCTACTCTACAGGAGCAATGCGCAGTCGCGAGTTCTCGAGCACGCGCTGTTCAATGCCGGGCTGGCGTACCGGGTCTACGGTGGCATGCGTTTCTTCGAGCGCGCCGAGGTCAAGAACGCGCTGGCCTACCTGCGGCTGCTCGTCGAGCCGGGCGACGAAGGTGCTTTCCTGCGCGCGGTCAACTTCCCGCCGCGCGGCATCGGTGCGCGCACGCTCGAGCAGTTGCAGGACGCGGCGCGTGCGCAGGGCACGACGCTGTGGCAGGCGGCGTGCGCCGGCGCGATCAAGGGCAAGTCGGGGACTGCGCTGGCCGGGTTCGTGCGGCTGATCGCAGACGCGCGCGAGACGACGAAAAGCCTGCCGCTGGGCGAAACCGTCGCGCACGCCGTCGAGGTGTCGGGATTGATCGCGCATTACCGGCAGGAAAAAGACGGCAGCGAGCGCGTCGAGAATCTCGAGGAGCTGGTCAGTGCCGCCGAGGGTTTCGTGCGCGAGGCCGATGTCGCGGTCGATGCGCCGATGCGCGATGTCGGCGGCTCCGCACAGCGGCCGGGCGAACTCGCCGACACAGGCGCCACCCCGATCGACGAGGCGGCCGCGAGTACGACAACACCAGTCGATGCCGCGGCCGAGGGTGCCACCGACCCGCTGACCGCTTTCCTGGCGCACGCTGCCCTCGAAGCGGGCGACACCCAGGCGGCGGAAGGGCGACCCGCGCTGCAATTGATGACGATGCACGCGGCGAAAGGGCTCGAGTTCCACACGGTCTTCGTCACCGGTCTCGAGGAAGGCCTCTTCCCGCACGACAACAGCCGCAACGAGGCCGACGGACTGGAGGAAGAGCGCCGGCTGATGTACGTCGCGGTGACGCGCGCGCGGCGCCGGCTCTACCTGACGCTTGCGCAAAGCCGGATGCTGCACGGGCAACTGCGTTACAACGTCGCGTCGCGCTTCATCGACGAGATTCCGCGCGAGCTCGTGCATTGGCTGTCCGGACGCGAGCGGCGCCGCGGCCGCGAGTACGGCGAGGCCGAATGGGGGCACGAGCCTCGTGCGCATCCCGTCGCCTTGCCGCAGACCGCGAGCAGCGCCGGCGCGGGTCCGATCGCGACGCCTCCCGCGCCGGCGTGGCGCATCGGCCAGAGCGTTCGCCACGCCAAGTTCGGCCTGGGCGTCATCATCGACGCCGAAGGGCGCGGCAGCGATGCACGGGTGCAGGTCAATTTCCGCGACGCCGGCGTCAAGTGGCTCGCGCTCGACTACGCCCGTCTCGAAGCCGCGTAGGGCCCGATTCAGTTCCTTTCGGTCGGCGCGAGCGTCTCGCCGGCGTGGAACACGTCCCGGTAGCTGACGTAATCGGAAATGTGCAGGGTGGTGACGAACAGCGCGAGGTAGGGCAGCAGCAACGCCATCGCGACTGCCGAGCTGAATGGTGCCGGTATGACCAGCGCCACCAGCGACGTGACCAGTGACGGCACGACGCCGCCCAGCAGGAAGACGACGAGCGCGTAGCGCAGCACCGGACGCCAGTTGGCGAGCGCCGCGCGCAGGCTCGCGGCCAGCGCCGTGGGCAAGCGGGCGTCCTGGAACACGACCAGCGCGGGCGCCCACCACAGCGCTAGGATGGTCGGCAGCGCACAGATGGCGCCGAACAGCATCCCGATCTCGACGCTCGGCGAGGCGAGCACCTCGTGCAATCGGCGGGCCGCGGCTGCGGGATCGGCGTCGGTCGGCGTCGCTCCGTAGAGCAGGTCGAGCAGGCGACCGCCGTCGATCAGCGACGTGGCCGCGACGGCGAGCGAGATTCCCGCGACGAGGACGACACCCAGCGGCAGGAGCGTCCACACGCTGGAACGAAAGCCCTGCAGCAGCATCCGGAACTGCGGCCGTCCGCCGCGCTCCTGCGTCCATGCCGCAGCGAGGAAGGCGACCGACATCAGCGGCTTGATGATGGGCGCGAGGTAGACGCCGATCCACGGCAGCGTCTCGACGACGGCCAGCAGCACGTAATAGCCGACGACGAGGCCGAGCCACGGCACCCGGTGCTTCGAGAGCATTGCATAGCTCTCGGCAAGCCACGCGGCGCCGCGGCGTCCGTCGTAGCGCGTGAACACGATGTCTTTCGCCTGGAGTGCCATCGTTCGTCGTCCGCGGCCGTCCCCGTCAGCCGGGAAACGGCGCAACGCCGGCTGCGGCGCGCGAGCGCAGGACATGCTCGAAAGGCTGCGGATCGTGCGCGTGGGTCAGCTCGCCGGGGCGGGGCAGGTGCAGGTCGTAGAGCCGCGACACCCAGAAGCGCAGCGCGGCCGCGCGCAGCAGCGCGGGCCACTGCGAGCGCTCGTCCTGGGTCAGCGGGCGCACGGCCGAATAGGCGCCGATCATGGCTTCGAGGCGCCGCGCGTCGAGCGAGCCGTCGTCGTTGCCGACGACGCACCAGTCATTGACGGCGATCGCGAGGTCGTAGGCCAGGAAGTCGGTGGCGGCGAATCCGAAGTCGATGATGCCGGCGACGCGCCCGTCCGCGAACAGCACGTTGTCGCAGAAGAGGTCGCCGTGGATCGCACCTTTGGGCAGCTTGACCTTGCCGAAGCCGGTCTGGAACCTGACTTCGGCCGCGAGCAGCTCGTTCTGCGCCGCGTTCAGGAACGGTCTCACCGCGCGCGCGGCCTGGCGCCACCAGGCGGGGCCGCGCCGGTTCGTGAGCCTTGCCCGGTAGCTCTGCGAAGCGAGATGCAGCCGGCCGAGCGCATCGCCGACGGCCGCACAATGGGCGGGTGAGGGCGCAGCGACGGCGACGCCGTCGATCCGGCTCACCAGACCCGCCGGCCGTCCATTCAACATCGAGAACAGTCCTCCGGTGCGATCCGCCGCCGGGACGGGCACTTCGACGCCAGCGCGGGCGAGATGCGCCATCAGGTTCAGGTAGAACGGCAGCTCCTCGGCGGGAAGCCGTTCGTAGAGCGTCAGGACGTAGCGTCCCCGCACCGTGGTGACGAAGTAATTCGTGTTCTCGATGCCGGCTGCGATCGGCGCGAACTCGACGAGCGCACCGAGCGCATAGCGCGTGAGCCATGCGTCGAGGTCATCGGTGCTGACGGCCGTATAGACGGACATGGAAACGCGCGCCGCGCTCCCCGCGCGCCGCATCGCGTGCTGGAGGTCGGGGCTAGCCTAGAAGGAGAACAGGACCCACAGCGGGACCTTGAGCGACGAATCGAGGCTGTCGCGCCGGATGTAGGTCGCGCCATTGACGTCGGGAAACAGGTAATAGGGCCGTCCGTGCGCCGGCGTCACACGGATGTACCTGAGCTCGCCCTTGATGCGGACTTCCTCGATGACCTGCTGGTCACGGCGGATGATCGTCACCTGGGGCGCCAGGTCCGAGTCGCCGGAGACGTCTGGCGGCGGTGGCGGCGGCTCGGGCGACGGCGGCGCCTTGGCCGGGCCCTGCGCAGACGCGCTGCCGGCAGCCACGGCCAGGACGAGCGATATCAGGAAGGTACGGGCGATCATGGGGCCGGAGAATGGACGCTGCGATCGGGTGCCCGGCCATGCGGACCGGTGCGATGACGACGTGCGCATTCTACCAAACGCCGGCCTACACTGCAGCGCGGCGACCGGGATCAGAGGTTCAGGATCTTTTCGCGCTCCTCGCGCGACGCCTGGAAACCGCGGGTCTCGTAATACTCGAAGATGGCATCGACGACCGCATCGGGGTCGTCGATCACGCGCATCAGCTGCAGGTCTTTCTCGCCGATCATCCCCTCTCCGAGCAGCTTGTCCTCGAACCAGGCCAGCAGTCCGCCCCAGAACGCCGAGCCGACCAGGATGATGGGTATCCGATGGCTGGTGCCGGTCTGCACCAGCGTCAGGCACTCGGAGAGCTCGTCGAGCGTGCCGTAGCCGCCGGGCAGCACGACGTAGGCCGAGGCGAAGCGCACGAACATCATCTTGCGCGAAAAGAAATAGCGGAAATAGAGGCTGATGTCCTGGAAGCGGTTTCGTGCCTGCTCGTTGGGCAATGCGATGTTGAGGCCGATCGCCGGCGAGCGTCCGGCATGCGCGCCCTGGTTGGCCGCCTCCATCAATCCGGGGCCGCCGCCGGAGATCACCGAGAAGCCGGCGTCGGACAGCTTGCGGGCGATCGACTTTGCCGTCGTGTAGTACGGATGGTCCTCGCGGATGCGTGCGCTTCCGAACACGCTGACGGCGGGATGGACGCTGTTCAGCTGGTCGGCCGCGGTCTGGAACTCTGCCATAATCCCCAGCACCCGCCACGCTTCCTGTCCGTTGGTCGATTGCAGCGACTGCGGATCGATCAGCTCGGGAATCTTGTGGGTTCGCGACCGCATGGCAACGCTAGTCCTCGTCGATGGTTCGTCGTACCTGTACCGCGCATTCCATGCGCTGCCGGACCTCCGGACGTCCAAAGGAGAGCCCACCGGCGCGCTGCGCGGCGTCCTGTCGATGTTGCGCCGTTTGGTGATCGACGGCAAGCCGGACTACTTCGCCGTCGTCTTCGACGCGCCCGGGAAGACCTTCCGCGACGCTTGGTATCCCGAGTACAAGGCGAACCGTCCGCCGATGCCCGACGCGCTCGTCGCTCAGATCGATCCCCTGCGTGAAACGGTGCGCGCCAACGGCTGGCCGCTGCTGGTCGTCGACGGTGTCGAAGCCGACGACGTGATCGGTACGCTCGCGCGACAGGCGAAGGCGGCGGGCATCGACACCGTGATCTCGACTTCCGACAAGGATCTCGCGCAGCTCGTCGAGCCGGGCATCACTCTGATCAACACGATGACCGGTGAGCGCCTCGATCACGATGGCGTCGTCGCGCGGTTCGGCGTTCGTCCGGACCAGGTGCTCGACCTCCTTACGTTGACGGGCGACACCGTCGACAACGTGCCCGGCGTGCCCAAGGTCGGGCCGAAGACGGCGGCCAAGTGGCTCGCGCAATACGGCACGCTGGACGAGGTCGTCGCGCACGCCGAGGAGATCGGCGGCGTCGTCGGAGGGAACCTGCGCAGCGCACGCGACTGGCTGCCGGAAGGCAGGCGCCTCCTGACCGTCAAGGTCGACTGCGACCTGCCGGCCAGGGTGGAGGATCTCAAGCTCGGTGCGCCCGACGCCGACCGGATGCGGGCGCTCTACGAGCGCTTCGAGTTCAAGAGCTGGCTGCGCGATGCCGATCGGCAACCCGAAGCGGACGCGGCGGGAAAGCTGGCCGCGCGCGCGGCGCGCGACGACGCCGGCCGGCGCTGGGACGAGGACGCGAAGCAGCCGGCGCAGGCATGGGCCGCACCTCCGGTGCGCTACGAGACGGTGGTCGACGTCGCCGCGCTGGAGCGCTGGCTCGCGGCAATCGCGACCGCCGACCTTGTGTCATTCGACACCGAGACGACGAGCCTGGATCCGATGCGGGCCGACATCGTCGGGCTGTCGCTGTCGATCGAGCCTGCGGTCGCGTGCTACATACCGCTCGGTCATCGCTACGCGGGTGCGCCCGCGCAGCTCGACGCGGGCGACGTGCTCCGGCGGCTCGCGCCGTGGCTCGCGGACCCGGCGCGACCCAAGCTCGGCCAGAACGTCAAGTACGACCAGCACGTGCTCGCCAACCGGGGCGTGGCGTTGCGCGGCGTCGCTCAGGACACGCTGCTCGAATCCTACGTCCTCGAATCGCACCGGCCGCACGACATGGACTCCCTCGCGCGGCGCCATCTCGACCTGGCGACGATCACCTACGACGACGTCACCGGCAAGGGAGCGAAGCGCATCCCCTTCGAGCAGGTCTCGATCGAGCGTGCGACCGAATACGCTGCCGAGGACGCCGACGTCACGCTGCGCCTGCACCGCGTCCTGTATCCGCGCATCGAGCAGGATGCGAAGCTGCGGCGGGTCTACGAGACGATCGAGATGCCGGTGCGCGAGATCCTGTTCCGGATGGAGCGCGAAGGCGTGCTCATCGACCGCGAGCTGCTGGCGCGGCAGAGCCACGCGTTGGGCACGCGCGCGCTGGCCCTCGAGCAGCAGGCGCACGCGCTCGCCGGCGGTCCATTCAACCTCGGCTCGCCGAAGCAGCTTTCCGAGATCCTCTACGAGCGCATGAAGCTCCCGGTGCGCAAGAAGACGGCGACCGGCCAGCCGTCGACCGACGAGGACGTGCTCGAGGCGCTTGCAGCCGACTATCCGCTGCCCAAGGTGCTGCTGGAATACAGGGCGCTGACCAAGCTCAAGTCGACCTACACCGACAAGCTTCCGACGATGGTGAACGCGCACACCGGACGCGTGCATACGACGTACTCGCAGGCGACCGCCGTCACGGGACGCCTGGCGTCGGTCGACCCCAACCTCCAGAACATCCCCGTGCGCACCGCCGACGGGCGCCGCATACGCGAAGCCTTCATCGCCCCCTCGGGACGCGTGCTGGTGTCCGCTGACTACTCGCAGATCGAGTTGCGCATCATGGCGCATCTGTCGGAGGACCCGGCGCTGCTGAAGGCCTTCCACGAAGGCGCCGACATCCATCGCGCGACGGCATCGGAAATCTTCGGCGTCGCGCCCGCCGAAGTGACGCCTGACCAGCGGCGCTACATCAAGGCGGTCAATTTCGGATTGATCTACGGCATGGGCGCGTTCGGCCTCGCGTCCCAGCTCAACATCGAGCGCGGTGCTGCGCAGCAGTACATCGACCGTTATTTCGCTCGCTATCCCGGCGTGGCCGCCTACATGCAGCGCACCCGCGAGCTCGCCCGCGAGCAGGGCTGGGTCGAGACGGTGTTCGGCCGGAGGCTCGTCCTCTCCGACATCAACGCTGGCGGCGGGCCGCGTCGCGCGGCGGCCGAGCGCGCAGCGATCAATGCGCCGATGCAGGGGACAGCCGCCGACCTGATCAAGCTGGCGATGATCGCCGTGCAGGCGCACATCGACCGCGACAGGCTCGGCTCCCGGTTGATCATGCAGGTCCACGACGAGCTGGTGCTCGAGGTGCCCGATGCCGAGCTCGCCGATGTGGTGCGCGATCTGCCGCGGCTCATGACCGGCGTTGCGGAGCTGCGTGTGCCGCTGGCGGTCGAGGTGGGGCACGGCCCGAACTGGGAGCAGGCGCACTAGGAAACCCGGGACGCACCACGTTTTTCTCCTGCCATCGTCCGGAAACCGGGCGGCTACCGCTTTTCGCATTCTCGTTCGATTGTCTGTGGCATGGGCAGCGGACCGGGACGCGTCTGTGCGCTCGAAGTGCGCAAGCACCGGCTTACGGGTCCCGGTGCAGCCTCGCTCGAGGACGTCCTGCCGCAAGCGCTGCTGTCGGGCTCGCTTGCCGCGCCACCCGTGACAGCCGTCGCGCACGCTCGCGCTCGCCGCGCCTCGGCCCGCTGCCCCGGACACGGTGCTGCCTATTCGGTGAAGAGCGACCGGCCGTGACTCAATGCGCGTTCCACGCGGATGCGTCCATGGGCGCGGGGTGCCGGGCTCTCGCCCGAGGCGCCGGCGGCGCAGTCGTCGCCAAGCGGGTGGTGCAGCGAG
>DAHUXO010000270.1 GCA_027307095.1 Betaproteobacteria bacterium
TAGATCCCGACGTGCCCGAGATCGAGATGCAGTCCGCGCAATCCGGCAGCGCGCAGCGAGGATATCGACAGGGCGATGACTTCGCGGTCGCCGTCGATGCCGGGGACGCCGAAGAGCTCGGCGCCGATCTGCATGACCTCGCGCGTCGCGCCGGGGCCGCCCGCGACGGCTCGCAGCACGCTGCCGGCGTAGCACAGGCGGGTCGCGCCCGGTTCGTTCAGCAGGTGCGCATCGATCCGCGCGACCTGGGGTGTGATGTCGGCACGCACGCCGACGAGCCTTCCCGAAAGCGGGTCGACGACCTTGAACGTCTGCAGTTCGAGGTCGCGACCGCTGCCGGTCAGCAGCGAGTCGAGGTGCTCGATCAGCGGCGGGCCGACCAGGCGATAGCGCTGCTCCGCGAAGTGGTCGAGCAGCGCGCGCCGCAGCGACTCGATCTGCGCGGCCTCGGGCGGCAGGACGTCGTCGATCGCCTCGGGCAGCAGCCACCTATGCATGTTGCGCCAGGTAGAGTGCGGCGAGGCCGATGCCGATCGAGACCATGCCGATGAATCGCAGCTGGCCGTCCGTCAGCTCGGTGAGCCGGCGGAACGAATCGCGCCACAGTCGCGGCGCCATGAAGGGCAGGAGTCCCTCGAGGACGAGCAGCAGCGCCAGTGCGGTCCAGAGCGTGTCGGCCACGCCGATCCCCCTCGGTGCGATTCGCGCGCCAAGCTACTTCGCCGACTTGAGCGGCGGCGTCTGGCGCATGCCGTACTGCTTGAAGTACTGGAAGAACTCCGAGCTCGGATCGAGCACCAGCATGTCGCTCTTGTTGCGGAAGGTCGCCTTGTACGCGTCGAGGCTGCGGTAGAACGAGTAGAACTCGGGGTTCTTGCCGTAGGCCTGCGCGTAGATCGCCGACGCCTTGGCATCGCCGTCGCCCTTGATCTTCTGCGCCTGGTGGTAGGCGTCGGCCAGGATCACCTGGCGCTGCCGGTCGGCGTCGGCGCGGATCTGCTCGGACTCGGCCGCGCCGGTCGAACGCAGCTCGTTGGCGACGCGGCGGCGCTCCGACTCCATTCTCTGGTACACCGGGCCGGTGACGTCGGGCGGAAGCTCGACGCGCCGCAACCGGACGTCGACGACCTCGACACCGATCGCCTTCGCGTCGGCATTGGCTTTCTGCTGCGTGACTGCAGTGATCTTGTCGCGCGCCGATGAGATCGCGTCGTGGACGTTGTACTTGTTGAATTCCTGGGCGAGATTGGCGCGCACGGTCTGCGTCAGGCGCCGGCGCGCGGCCTCCTCGTCGCCCTGCACCGACACGTAGTACTGCTTGACGTCGACGATTCGCCACAGGACGAAGAAATCGACGAGCAGTGGCTTCTTCTCGGACGTCGTCATCCGGTCGGGCTCGGGATTGTCGAGCGTCAGGTTGACCCTGTCGAAGAACTTCACGTTCTGGATCAGCGGCCACTTGAAATAGAGGCCCGCCGTGGAATGCGCCTCGACGATCTCGCCCAATTGGAACTTGATCGCCGACTTGCGCTGGTCGACCGTGTAGATCGATTGCGATGCGACCAGCAGGATCGCCACCACGGCCGCGAGGATCGGCATCGTGACCTTCATCTCAGCGGCCCTCGCGGTTGCGCAGCGCGTCGCGCGAGCGCGACGGGTCGAAGCCACCCGACGTCGATCCGTCGGTCGCCGCCGCCGGTGCGCGCGTGGTGGCGGGCGATGCGGCATCCGTCGCCACGGCAGGGGCCGGGACCACACCCGCCGCCGATTGCTGGATCAGCTTGTCGAGCGGCAGGTAGAGCAGGCTCGATCCTTTCTGGTCGACGAGGACCTTGCTGGTGTTGCCGAGCACGGACTGCATCATGTCGAGGTAGAGGCGTTCGCGCGTGACTCCCGGCGCCTTCTCGTACTCGCCGAGGACCTTGCCGAAGCGCTCGGCATCGCCCTGCGCCCGCTGGACGACTTCGGAGGAATAGCCGTTGGCCTCCTCGAGCAGGCGTGCCGCGGCGCCGCGTGCGCGCGGGACGACGTCGTTCGCGTAGGCCTGGCCCTCGTTCTTGAGTCGCTCGCGGTCCTGGCCGGCCTTGACGGCATCGTCGAACGCTGCCTGCACCTTGTCGGGCGGCTGCACGTTCTGCAGGGTTACCTTCTGCACGAAGACGCCCGTCTGGTAGCGGTCGAGCATCTGCTGCATCAGCTGTTCGGTCTGCTTGGCGATCTGCTCGCGTCCTTCGTAGAGCGCGAAGTCCATCTTGCTGTTGCCGACGACCTCGCGGATCGCCGATTCGGCGACATAGGAGACGATCCGGTCCGGGTGCCGGTTCTTGAAGACGTAATCCTCGGCGCTCTTGAGGTTGTACTGGACGGCGAACTCGATGTCGATGATGTTCTCGTCATCGGTCAGCATCACCGCTTCCTTGTCGATCTTGTTCTTCGGCGTGTTGCGATAGCCGACCTCGATCGTCTTCACCTGCGAGAAATCGACGAGCTCCGCCGCCTCGATCGGGTAGGGAAGGTGCCAGCGCGGCCCCGGCTGGGTCGTCTCGATGTAGCGGCCGAAGCGCGTGACGACGCCGCGGCGGCCGGCGTCGACGATGTAGAAACCGCTCGCGAGCCAGACGACGACGACCAGGACAACCAGCCAACCCAGTGCGCTCAGCGGGAGGCCGCCGGGCGGGCGAGGGGCATCGTCGCTGCCCTGCGGCTCGCGCGGTGGCTTGCGGCCGAACAGCTCGCCCAGTCGCCGGTTGACGTTGCGCCAGATCTCGTCGAGGTCGGGCGGCCCGCCGCCACCGCCGCTGCCGCGCTTGCCCCATTGCGGGTCGTTCAGCGACATGACGATGCAATCCGGGTTTTCAGCATGGCCTGCCAGAGTGTTGGGCGTGGAAGCGACGATCAGCCGGGCTGTGCCGGCGTTGCCGTGGCGTCGAAGACGCGTTCGATCGGGAAGCGTTCGGCCAGCGCGGCGCGCAGATCGGCAAGCCCCGCGCCGGTCACCGCGCTCACGCGAACGGTCGAAATGTTACCACAGCCGTCGCGCTCGACTCCGGTCCCGATTCCCGCGAGGTCGCACTTGTTCAGGACCCGGATCTGGGGCACCTCGGCCGCCCCGATTTCCGCGAGCAGGCCGTGAACCGCCTCGATCTGTCCGTCGCGGTCGTCGGCGCTGGCGTCGATGACGTGCAGCAGCAGGTCCGCGTCGGCAGCCTCGGCCAGCGTCGCGGAGAACGCCGCGACCAGGTCGTGCGGAAGGTCGCGGATGAATCCGACGGTGTCGGAGAGCACGATCGGCTGCGCGTCGGGCACGTGGACGCGGCGCAGCGTCGTGTCGAGGGTCGCGAACAACTGGTCGGCGGCGTAGACGTTCGCCCGCGTCAGGCGGTTGAACAGCGTCGATTTGCCCGCGTTCGTGTAGCCGACCAGCGCGACGGTGCGTATCGCCGCCCGATGTCGGGCCTGGTTCTGCGTCGCCCGGCGCTTCGAGACGCGTTTCAGTCGTTCCTGCAGCAGCTTGACGCGCTGGCCGATCAGCCGGCGGTCGGTCTCGAGCTGGGTTTCGCCCGGGCCGCGCAGGCCGATGCCGCCTTTCTGCCTCTCGAGGTGGGTCCAGCCCCCGACCAGGCGCGTGGCCATGTGCTTGAGCTGCGCCAGCTCGACCTGCAGCTTGCCTTCGGCGCTGCGCGCGCGCTGGGCGAAGATGTCGAGGATCAGGCTCACGCGGTCGACGATCCGGCATTCGAGCGCACGCTCGAGGTTGCGCTGCTGGACGCCTGACAGCGCATGATCGAAGATCACCAGGTCGGCGGCGGACTCCCGCCGCAGTTGCGCAATCTCGTCGACCTTGCCGCTTCCCGCGAACAGCGCCGGATCGGGGCGCGCCCGCCGCCCGCCGATGCTTGCGACGACGGTGGCGCCGGCCGAGGTCGCCAGCGCCGATATCTCGTGCAGCCGCTCGCCGCTGCGCTCGCGCCCGATTTCGAGCGCGACGATCAGCGCCCTGTCGCCGGTGGCGGGTTGTTCGAACAAGATCAGCGCGCCCCGGCCGGAAAGGAGCGCGAGCCGGGGCCTCGCGGCGAAGCGTCGTTCACCGGACGCGAACGCCGGCGCCGCCGACCGGGGCGGCGATCAAGCTTCGGATTCGGGGCCGTGGTTCTGGTGCGGCATCACGACCGGGCGCGAAGGCACGACCGTGGAGATCGCGTGCTTGTACACCATCTGCGTCACGGTGTTCTTGAGCAGCACGACGTACTGATCGAAGGATTCGATCTGCCCTTGGAGCTTGATTCCGTTCACGAGGTAGATGGAAACCTGCACGTGTTCCTTGCGCAGGATGTTCAGAAACGGGTCTTGTAGCATTTGCCCTTTGTTGCTCATCGATCGGCTCCGAGCTTGTATTTCCGCATTTTTGCCCCGTCCCGCCCGTCGTCGCGACTGGCGGGGATCGCACGAAAACACGCCCGAAGGCGCCTTTCGCACTAGCGGCGTGCGGTGGTATCCGCGTAGGGGTTGGCACCCGTCTTGAATTGTATCCTAAGCGGGGTACCACGCAGTTGGAACGCGTCACTGAAGAAATGTTCCAGGTATCGCCGGTAGGCCTCCGGAACATGACGCAGGGCCGACCCGTGGATGATCACCAGCGGCGGATTGACGCCGCCCTGGTGCGCGTAGCGCATCTTGGGCCGGACCTTGCCGGCCCTGGGCGGCTGCTGGCGCTGGATCGCCATCTGCAGCATCCGCGTCAGGCGCGGCGTCGGCAGCCGCGCCATCGCTGCCGCATATGCGCGGTCGACCGCGTCGATCAGGTTCGCGACGCCGCGGCCCTCGCGCGCCGAGATGTAATCCTGCTGGGCGAAATCGAGGAAGGCGAGCTTGCGCGCGACATCGCGCTTCACGGTATCGCGCTGCTCGGGGGTCGCGGCATCCCACTTGTTGATCGCCACGACCAGCGCGCGTCCCTCCTCGAGAATGTGACCGGCGAGGTGCGCGTCCTGCTCGGTGACGCCGTCGACGGCGTCGAGCATCAGGATGACGACATTGGCGTCGGCGATCGCCTGCAGCGTCTTGATCACCGAGAATTTCTCGACCATCTCGTCGACCTTGCCGCGTCGTCGCACGCCAGCAGTGTCGATCAGCGTGTAGGCCTTGCCGCCGCGCGCGAAATCGAGGTGGATCGCGTCACGCGTCGTGCCGGGCTCGTCGAACGCGATGACGCGCTCCTCGCCCAGCAGCGCGTTGACCAGAGTCGACTTGCCGACGTTGGGACGCCCGACGATCGCGACCTTGATCCTCGCAGTCGCTTCCGCCTCTGCACCTTCGTCGGCCGGCACGGTGCCTGTCGCGGCGTCGCAACGCGCAAGGGCGATCTCGATCAGGTCGTTGACGTTCTCGCCGTGGGCGGCGGAGATCGGCAGCGGCTCGCCCAGGCCGAGCTCGTGGAATTCGGCCGCCGCGCGCTCGGGCGCGAGCCCCTCGGCCTTGTTGACCGCGAGCACGATCGGCCGCCCGGACCTGCGCAGCAGGTCGGCGATCGCGGTGTCCTGCGGGGCGACTCCCGAGCGGCCATCGACGATGAACACGACGACGTCGCATTCGGCGATCGCAGCCCTGGCCTGCTTGGCCATCTCGAACAGGATCCCGGACGTGGCGACAGGCTCGAATCCGCCGGTGTCGACGACCAGGAAGGCGCGCTCGCCGAAGCGGCCGCGGCCGTAGTGGCGGTCGCGCGTCAGGCCGGGAAAGTCGGCGACCAGCGCGTTGCGCGTACGCGTGAGCCGGTTGAACAACGTCGACTTGCCGACGTTGGGCCGGCCCACGAGGGCGATCGAGGGCAGCATCGGGTTCGTGCGCCGTTCAGCGGCCGCGAGGCGCCGTGTCCGTCAGTGCGCGGACACGGCGTAGACGTCGCCGTTGCGCGACTGCCACAGGATGCCGCCGCCGAACTGCGACGGCTGCGCGGTTGCGGGGCTCCCGTCGGTGGAAAGCCGCGCCAGGTACGATCCGTCGCCGCGCGAGATCAGGTGCAGGTAGCCCTCCACGTCGACGACGCCGAGGTCGTCGCCGATCACCTGCGGGCCGCCGATGCGCCGCTTGGCGAGCGCGTCCTGTTTCCAGACCGACGCGCCGTTGCTGCGGTCGAGCGCCTGCACGGCGCCCTTGTCGTCGATCACGTAGATGCGACCCGAATCGCCGGTGATGCCGGCGAGGCTCGAGATGTCGCGCGACCACAGCAGCGTGCCGTGCACGACGTCGAAGCAGGCGACGCGTCCCTGGAAGGCCGCGGCGCAGGCTTCGGTTGCGTCGACATAGGGGAGGCTCGTCACGTCGGCGATGCGCTCGAGCTCGGTGGATCCCTTGGGGGTCGCGACGGTCCCCGTCCATCCGATCGCGCCGGTCTGCCCGGCGATGGCCAGCAGCTGGCCCCCTGCGGTGCCGATGAAGATTCCGCCGCGCGACCCGACGCCGCCCGCCGAATTGCGCACCGTCAGCGATGGAATCGTGCGCGGGTCGACCCAGACGGTCTTGCCGTCGGCCGCCGCGAGCCCGTAGATGCGCCCGTCGCCGGAGAACACGATGACGACGCCATTGGAGACGAGCGGCGGCGCGATCACTTCGCTCGACACGTGGGCGCTCCACAGCGGCTTGCCTTCGGGGTCGAACGCGAGCACCAGGCCCTGGTCGGTGCCGACGGCGATGATCGACGCATCGGCGCCGGGTCCCGCCGACAGCCGGTGCCCTGCATTGATGCGCCAGGCGACGCGGCCCGATGCGGGATCGATACGCACCAGAGTTCCGTCGCTCGCTGCTGCGTAGACCGCGGACGGAGTGATCGCGGGCGCGAGGCCGGGGCCGGACTTGCCGACGCTGACCCGCCAGTCGACGGTGGCCGAGGCGCCGCCCTTGGGCGTCGGCAATGGCCCCGGCTTGTTCGACGAGCCGGTCAGCCACGCGAACGACGGCGGCGGGATCGACGCGATCCACGACGTCAGCGGGGACTGCGAAAGGCTCGCGCAACCGGAAAGCACCGCGGACGCGACCAGTGCACAGGCGAGGCTGCGGGGAAGGGCGTTCATGGCTTGGCGGTGGCGCCGGCTGGCGCGGCTTGCGTGACGGCCGGAGTTCGGGCTACTGCCGGAGCTTGCGCAGCCTTGGCGTCCGCGGAAGGGGTGGCTGCCGCGCTGTCCGCGGGCTTCGTCGTGACGGCGGACGCAGCTCCCGGCAGCGAATCGAGCTTGACCTGGATGTAGCCGCGGTACTGGGATTTTGGATCGAGCTTCGCCAGCGCGGTCTCGTAGGCGCTGCGCGCCTCGGCGCTGCGCCCGGCGCCGGCCAGTGCATCGCCGCGCAGGTCCGCGTACAGGCCGTCGAACGGCGCCGGATGCCTGGCGTCGAGGGTGGCCAGCGCCGGGTCGTACTGCTTCTCGTCGATCTGGATCTCGGCGAGCCGGTAGCGCGCCACCGCCTTCAGCTCGTCCTCGGTCGCGTGGTCGATCACCCACGAAAGCTGCGCGCTCGCGCCCTTGCGGTCGCCGGCGTCGTAGAGCATCTTGGCGTAGAGCAGCGCCGCGCGTGGCGCGTAGCCGGTTCCCGAATAGCGGTCGGTCAGATCCCTGATCGCGTCCTGCGCCTTGGCGCCGTCCTTGGTGCGCACGGCTTCGCTCACCGCCGTGTAGAGCACCGACGCGTCAGCGGCACGCTTGTTCGTCCACCAGCGCCACCCCTGGATGCCGATGACCACCAGCGCGCCGATGACCAGCGCCGTGGCGATCGCGCCACCGTAGCGCGACCACCACGCCTTCAGCTCTTCGATCTGGTCCTGCTCTTCGAGGTCATACGAGGCCATCGTCATCCTTCGTCAATGTCAGAAGTTCCCGGATGCGCGCCGCGATCTGCCCGGCCGGGACTTCGGTCTGTTCGTCGCCGCCGCGCAGCGGCTTCACTGCGACCGTGCCGGCCGCCGCTTCGTTGTCGCCGATGATGAGCGCGTAACGCGCGCCGCTGGCATCGGCCCGTTTCATCTGCGACTTGAAGCTGCCGCCGCCTGCGTTGACGACGACACCGTGGCCGGCATCGCGCAGCGCTTCAGCCGCGGCGCGGGCGAGCTTCGCCGCCGCGTCGCCGGCGTGGACGACGTAGGCGAGGGGAACCGAGCCCGCGCCGCGGCGCGCGTCCTGCAGCAACAGGATCATCCGCTCGATGCCCATGCCGAAGCCACAGGCCGGCGTGGGCTTGCCGCCCAGCTGCTCGAAGAGGCCGTCGTAACGACCGCCCCCCGCGACCGTGCCTTGCGCGCCCAGCCGATCGGTGACGAACTCGAAAACCGTGCGATTGTAGTAGTCGAGCCCGCGCACGAGACGCGGGTTGATCGTGTATGCGAGCCCGTGCTCGGTGAGCAGCGACTGCAGGTCCTCGAAGTGCGCGCGCGACGCCTCGCCGAGGCGGTCGATGAGCTTCGGCGCGGCCGCAGTGAGCGGCTGCATCGCGGGGTTCTTGCTGTCGAGGATGCGCAGCGGATTCGTGTGCAGCCGCCGCTTCGAATCCTCGTCGAGCGCATCGGCGTGTCGCGAGAAATGCTCGACGAGCGCTGCGCGGTGCGACTTGCGCTCCGCCGGGTCGCCGATCGAGTTGATCTCCAGGCGGATGCCGTCGGCCAGGTCGAGCTCCCTCCAGAGTCGCGCGAGCATGACCATCTGCTCGGCGTCGACGTCGGGCCCGGGGAAGCCGAGCGCCTCGACGTCGAACTGGTGGAACTGGCGATAGCGGCCTTTCTGCGGCCGCTCGTGGCGGAACATCGGGCCCGCGAGCCACACGCGCTGCGGCCGGTCGTACGTCAGGTTGTGCTCTATCGCAGCGCGCACGATGCCGGCGGTCGCCTCCGGGCGAAGCGTCAGGCTGTCGCCGTTCAGCTTGTCCGCGAACGTGTACATCTCCTTCTCGACGACGTCGGTGACTTCGCCGATCGCGCGCACGAACAATGGCGTCGGCTCGACGATCGGCACGCGCAGGTTGCGGTAGCCGTAGCGACGGAAGACGTCGCGCGTCGTGTCCTCGAAGTACTCCCAGAGCGCGGCCTCGTCGGGCAGCACGTCGTTCATGCCGCGCACGGCCTGCAGTGCCGTTGCCATCGCGATCCCGCCCCGCGCCTACGCGATCGCCTTGACGGCGAGGGTCCTGCGTTCGGGTAGGAGCTGCGGCGACGCGGGCTCGCCGCCGTACTTCATGCGCACGTAGTCCAGCACGATGCGCTCGAACTCCTCCGCGATCCGGTCGCCTTTGAGCGTGACGGTCTTCTGCCCGTCGACGAACACCGGCGCGACCGGGGTCTCGCCGGTGCCCGGCAGCGAGATCCCGATGTTCGCGAGCTTGGATTCGCCCGGTCCGTTGACGACGCAGCCCATCACCGCGACGTGCATCGTCTCGACGCCGGGATAGCTCGCGCGCCACGCGGGCATCGACGTGCGCAGGAACGCCTGGATGCGCTGCGCGAGCTCCTGGAAATAGGTGCTGGTCGTGCGGCCGCAGCCCGGGCAGGCCGTCACCATCGGGGTGAACGAGCGCAATCCCATCGTCTGCAGCAGCTCCTGCGCGACGATCACCTCGCGCGTGCGGTCGCCGCCGGGCTCCGGGGTGAGCGAGACCCGCAGCGTGTCGCCGATGCCCTGCTGCAGCAGCACGCCCATCGCCGCCGCAGACGCGACGATGCCTTTGCTGCCCATGCCCGCCTCGGTCAGGCCGAGGTGCAGCGGGTAGTCGCAGCGCTGGGCGAGATCGCGGTAGACCGCGACGAGGTCCTGCACGTCGCTGACCTTGCAGGACAGGATGATGCGCTCCCCGGGCAGTCCCAGCGCCTCTGCCTGCGCCGCGCTCTCGAGCGCGGAAGCGACGATCGCGCCGCGCATGACGGCGTCGGCGGCCGACGGGGATGCCGACGCCGCGTTGTCGTCCATCATCCGCGCGAGCAGGGCCTGGTCGAGACTGCCCCAATTGACCCCGATGCGCACCGGTTTCCCGTGCGCGATCGCGATCTCGATCAGGGTCGCGAACTGGGAATCGCGCTTGCTGCCCTTGCCGACGTTGCCCGGATTGATCCGGTACTTCGCGAGCCCGGCCGCGCAGCCGGGGTGTTGCGTCAGCAGCTTGTGCCCGTTGAAATGGAAGTCGCCGATCAGCGGGACGCTGCAGCCGATATCGTCGAGCCGCCTGCGGATCTCGGGCACCGCCGCGGCGGCCTCCGAGGTATTGATCGTCACGCGGACGAGCTCCGAGCCGGCTCGGGCGAGCGCGGCGGTCTGGGTCACCGTCGCCTCGATGTCCGCCGTATCCGTGTTGGTCATCGACTGCACGACGATCGGGGCCCCGCCACCGACGATGACGCCGCCGACATCGACGCGGCGCGTGGTGCGGCGCTCGACCGGCTCCCGCTCGATCGCGCTCGCTCGGGGGCTCGTTCGCGCGCTCATTCGAGTGCTCATTTGAGTGAAACCCGCGCGACATTGCCGCGCGTGTAGGGGTCGAGGTCCAGCGGCTGCCCGCGGAACGTCGCGTCGACCTGCCGCGCGTTGCCGACCGCGAGCTCGAGCGGAGGTGCGATCGCCACCGTGCGCGTCGTGCCGGCCGTTTCCGTCGATCGCAGGACGATGCGCCCATTCGCATCCCGAATCTCGACCCAGGACCGGCCCTTGAACGCGAGGACCAGCGCCCCGCCGCTGGCGACCGCCTTGTCATTCTCGCTGGCGCTGCCGCGGGTGCCCGGCGCCATGCCCGCGCCGGGTGCCGCCGGTGCCGGGGGTTGCGGCTGCCCCGCGGTCTGGGGACCCGGCGCTGCCGGGGCCGGCGGCGACCCGGCGAGTGGATTGGGCAGTGGCGTCGACCGCGTCCCCGAGGTGGCCGCGGCCGCGGGGGTCGCGCCATCCGCAGCGGTGCTGCGCGCGTCTGGCGCGGCGTCGGACGCGGGTGGCGGCGGCGCGCCGGTCGGCGGCGTCGCGGCATTGCCTCGCAGGGCGGCCTGCTGCCGCGTGTATTCGTAGCATCCCGCGGCCGCGACGATCAACAGCAGCAGCAGGGGGATGAGCCAGCGGATCGCCGAGCGTTTGGCGATGCCCTCGATCGGCAGCTCGCCCATCGGGCGGCGCGTCGGCGCAAGCGTCGGGCGTTCGAGTGCCGGCGCAGCTTCGCCGGCCGGCAGCAACGCGAGCACCGCGTCGGGGTCGAGATGCACGAAGCGGGCGTAGTTGCGCGCGAAGCCGCGGACGAAAGTGCGCCCGGGCAGGTGCTGGTAATCGTCGTCCTCGAGCGCCTGGACCTGGCGCGGCGCGAGCTTCAATTGCTGCGCGATCGCGTCGAGCGGCAGCCCCGCGGCTTCACGCGCCGCCCTGAGCGCCGCGCCCGGGCTGCCGGACAGGGTCGCCGGGCCCGCCTTGACCGCTCCCGATTGGGCGTCGACCGGACCGGTCACGGGCAGGCCCCGCTGACGATCGCCTTCGCCTCGGGTGAGCCAGGGTACCGGTTGCGCAGCTGCGCCTCGTACGAGCGCTCGGCGTCGCGCTCGCCGCCCTTGCGCTCGATGCACATGCCGAGCCACAGCGCTTCCGGCGGCGGCGAGGCCTGCCGCATCACCTGATGCATCCACACCCGCGCCTCTCCGTAGCGCTGGGCGTGGTACGCGAGCATCGCGAGGTTGTAGGATGCGATCGGATTGCCCGGCGAGGCGGTGAGGGCGCGTCGCAGATAATCGTCGGCCTTCTGCACGTCGCCGAGCGCGGCGCTGCACTTGCCGGCGTTGATCAGGGCGATCTCGGGATGTTTGTACAGCGGGTCGCGGATCACCTGCTCGAATTCGGGAAGGGCGTCCTTCGGGTGGCCGGTGCCGCACAGGAACGCGCCCCAGTTCTCGCGGATTTCGGAATCGCCCGGCGCGAGCGACAGCGCATGGCGGAAGTTCTCCTCAGCCTGCTTCTCTTCGCCCAGCATCGCGTACACGAGCCCGTAGACGTTGTAGATCCGAGCGTCCGTGGCGTCGAACGACTTCGCGAGGCCGAGTTCCTGCAGCGCGACGTCCATCTGGCCGCGCTGGTAATACCCGGCGGCGAGCTCGGTGTGGATCTTCGCCCGCTCCTGCGGCGTCGCGCGTTCGCGCTTGATCGGGGTCGTGTCCACCGGTGGCGCCTGGGGCGCCGCAGGCTTGGTCGCGCACCCGGCGATCGAGAGCGCGGCAAACAGGGCGAGCAGGGCGAGCAGGGCGAGGGAAGGGCGGCGTTGGCGCATGGTCGGGGTCCCGATTTGGCTCGTGTTCCTCGCCGCCGAGATCAGCGGACGACCGCGAGCGGAATCCGCGCCGCGAGCCTGCGCTTCACCCGATCCTGCACCTGGCCCG